>DATIUU010000289.1:0-3108 GCA_035466635.1 Woeseiaceae bacterium | reverse complement strand
GAAGCTCAGGAACGACTCGATCAGGATCGCCTGCGGGATGGTCAGGGTCACGTAGACGATGACGACGCCGATGAGGATCGGGGCGATGTGGCGGAGGATGATTCGCGGCGTCGATACGCCGATCAGCTGCGCCGCCTGCACGAACTCGCGCTCGCGCAGGCTCAGGGTCTGGCCGCGCACGATGCGCGCCATGTCCAGCCAGTTGAGCGCCCCGATGGCCACGACGATGAGCAGGACGGTGCGTTCGAAAACGACCAGCAGCAGGATCACGAAGAAGATGAAGGGCGTCGCATAGAGCGTGTCCACCAGGCGCATCATCACGGCATCGACGCGGCCGCCCACGAACCCCGCGGTGGCGCCGTACAGCACGCCGATGACGAGGCTCACGATACTCGCCACGAGCGCCACGGCGAACGTGACCTGCACCCCCATCATGGTGCGCACGAACAGGTCGCGGCCGAGGTCGTCGGTACCGAAGAGATGGCCTGCGGCCGGCGTCGGCGCACGCAGGATGTTGTTGAAGTCGGCCGCCTGGTATTCGTTCGGGCTGACCCAGGGCCCGATCACCGCGACCAGGGCGATCGCGCACAGGATGCCGCCGCTCACCATGACGGTCCGGCTGGTTCGCATCCGCGCCCAGATCCTGGCGATGACGCTCACCGGCGGCGGATCCGCGGGTCGATCGCGCCGTACAGCAGGTCGACGACCAGGTTGAGCAGCACGATCAGCGTCGCGTAGAAAATCACCACGCCGAGCACCAGCGTGTAGTCGCGGTTGAGCGAGCCGCGCACGAACAGCTGGCCGAGCCCCGGGATGCCGAAAATCTCCTCGACGACGACCGAGCCCGTGAGCACGGCAGCCACCGCGGGCCCCATGTACGACAGCACCGGCAGCATGGCCGGCTTGAGCGCGTGGTAGCGGATGATCGCCGCGGTGCCGAGGCCCTGGGCGCGTGCCGTGCGTATGAAGTCGCTCGACAGCACGTCGATGAGGCTGGCGCGGGTCAGCCGCGCGACGTAGGCGATCTGCGGCAGGGCCAGCGACACGACCGGCAACAGCAGCCGCGAGCCGCGCTCGCTCCCCGTCCAGCTCGCCGGCAGCCACTGCAGCTGCACGGCGAGGACCAGCACCAGCACCGGCGCGATCACGAACACCGGGATCGAGATGCCGGTCATCGCGATCCCCATGACGACCCTGTCGAGCGCGGAGTTGCGGTTCAGCGCGGCCACGATGCCGAGACCGACGCCGGTGGTCACCGCCAGCAGCATCGCGAGCAGCCCGAGCTGCATCGACACCGGGAACGAGCGGCCGATGAGTTCGCTTACGGTGTAATCGCGGTAACTGTAGGACGGCCCGAAATCACCCTGCAGCAGTCCGCCCAGGTAGCGCGCGAACTGCATCGGCAGCGGCTCGTCGAGATGGTAGGCCGCGGCGATGTTCGCCTCGATTTCGGCCGGCAGCGCGCGTTCGTCGTCAAACGGCCCGCCCGGTGCCGCATGCACCAGTAGAAATGCGAGAACGATGACAAGGAATAATGTCGGGATCGCCCCCAGCAGCCTGCGCAGCGTGTATCGCAGCAAAGCCTCGGTCCCTTATGGGCGCGCGTCCCGTGCGGCGGCGCCGAAGTCCAGGTGCTGACTGTAATGGTAATTGAGGATGTTGTCTTGCCAGCCCTCGACTTCCGGTTTGACGAGGTGCTTGCTGACGTAAAAATACAGCGGGATCACGGCGTGGTCGGCCAGCAGCACCCGCTCCGCTTCCTCGAGATAGAGCCGCCGGCGGTCGAGATCGATCTGCTCGCCGGCCGACTGCAGGAGGGCGTCGAACTCGGGGTTCGAATAGCCCGGAATGTTCGCGGCGCTGTCGCTCTGCATGATGGCGAGGAAGCTGTTCGCGTCGTTGTAATCGCCGAACCAGCTGGCGCGAAACATCTGCGTGATCTCCTGTTCGCGCATCTGGTCGAGCAGCACCTGGAACTCCACGTTGACGAGCGTCGCTTCCGCACCCAGCACGTTGCGCCACATCGCCTGCAGCGCCAGCGCGATCTTCTGGTGCGTGTCCGACGTGTTGTAGCGCAGCTCGAAGCGCAGCGGGTTGTCCTTGCCGTAGCCCGCTTTCCTGTAGAGGCTCTGCGCGATCGCGTTACGCTCGGGCTGGCTCAGGTCGGCATACGGCAGCTGCACCGGCTTGTAATTGTGGACCCCCGGCGGCACCCAGCTGTAAGCCGGCGCCTCGCCGCGCCCGGTGATCGCCGCGACGAGGACGTCGCGATCGATCGCCATGGACAGGGCCTGGCGCAGCTCCGGGTTGCCGGCGAACGGCGGTTTCGCCAGGTTGAAGCCGTAGTAGTAAACGCCGAGCGTCGGCGCGATGCGCACCTGGCTGCCGTAGTCGGCGCGGATCTGCTCGAAGTTCTCGGTGGGCACTGTGCTGGTGACATGCAGTTCGCCGGCACGGTAGCGATGGAACTGCGCCAGCTCCTGGGTCACGATGTGGTAGCGCACCACGTCGATCGACGTGGCGGCGTCGTTCCAGTAATGCGGGTTGCGGCGCAGCTCGAGGACCGCGCCGGGCTCCCAGCTCGCCAGCACGTAGGCGCCGTTCGAGAGCAGGTTGCCGGCGCGGGCGAACGCGTCGCCGTGCAGCTCGACGGAGCCCCGATGCACGGGAAACGTGCTCGGGTGCGTCAGCAGGCTCAGCAGGTACGGCGTCGGCCGGAGCAGCGAGATGACGAGCGTCCGGTCGTCGGGCGCCGACACGCCGAGCTCCGCCGGTGCCATCTCACCGGCGCTCACGGCCGCGGCATTGACGACGTTGCCGAGCTCCGCCGCGTAAAACGCCGCCGTCGCGGGGTCGGCGAGCCGCCGCAGCCCGAGGACGAAATCCGCCGCGGTGACAGGGTCGCCGTTGGACCAGCGCGCCTCGGGCCGGATGTGGAACGTGTACGTCAGGCCGTCCGCGTCGATTTCCCAGCTTGCCGCCGCCCCGGGTACCAGCTCGCCCGCGGCCGTGTACGTCAGCAGGCCCTCGCCGATGTCGCGCAGCACGTCGGCGGCCTGCACGCTGCGGCCCTTCTGCGGGTCGAGCGATTCGGGTTCCGTGCCCAGC
>DATIUU010000288.1:0-3527 GCA_035466635.1 Woeseiaceae bacterium | reverse complement strand
CCGGAGAACTGGAACGGTATCTGCGAGGCGGGTGAGAACTTCGACGACACGCACTGCAACAACAAGCTGATCGGCGCCCGCTACTTCATTGCCGGCGCGGAGAATTCCGGGCCGATCGACACGGGAGAGATTCGCTCCGCACGCGACGTCGACGGGCACGGCACCCACACGGCGACGACGGCGGCCGGCAACCGCGTGCAGGCGTCCATCTTCGGCACGCTCATCGGCGGCATCGAGGGGATCGCGCCGCGAGCGCGCGTGGCGGTGTACAAAGCCTGCTGGCTGCGGCCCGGGGACACGCGCGCGAGCTGCAACACCTCCGACCTCGCGAACGCCATCGACAGCGCGGTGGCCGACGGCGTCGACATCATCAATTACTCCGTCGGCAGCTCGATGCTGCAGATCACGGCCCCCGACGACATCGCACTGATGAACGCCACCAAGGCCGGCGTGCTCGCGGTCGTGGCGGCGGGCAACGAAGGGCCCAACCTCGGCACGATCGGTTCGCCGGCCGGCGGACCCTGGGCGATCACCGTCGCCGCTTCCACGCGCGACGGCGAAACCTCCGTCGAGGCGATGCAGATCGACGAGCCGCCGTCGATCGCGGGCAAGTACGCCGTCAAGGAGGCCAGTTTCACGCCGCAACTGCGTGACAGCGACCCGATCGAGGCGGCCCTGATCCTCGCGGACGACGATGACGATGCCGGCGGCACGGGCACCACGGCGGATGCCTGCGAGCCGCTCGTCAATGACACGGAGATCGACGGCAACATCGCCTTCATCGAGCGCGGCGGCTGCAACTTCGACGTCAAGATCCGGAACGCGGGCGACGCGGGCGCGGTCGCGGCAGTCGTCTACAGCATAGCCGGCGACCCCATCGTCATGAACGGCAACCCGGCAATCGCCGACATCCCGGCGGTCATGATCGGCCAGGCGGACGGCAACCTCATCGTCGCGGAGATCGAAGCCGGCAACGACGTCACGGCCGTGCTCGAGAAGAGCCTGCTGCTGACCGAGCCGGAGACCGGCAACCTGATGGCCACGTTCTCGGCGCGCGGCCCCGGCCCGGTCCGCGACATCGTGAAGCCCGACGTGACGGCGCCGGGCGTCAACATCCTCGCGGGCTTCACGCCGGAGACGGCGAATTCCATGCCGGACGAGACCTTCGCGTATCTCAGCGGCACCTCCATGTCGACGCCACACGTCGCAGGCGTCGCCGCCCTGCTCATGCAGGCGCGGCCCGAGTGGGGTCCTTCGGCCGTCAAGTCCGCGCTGATGACCAGCGCCCGGCAGGACCTCGTGGAGTCCGATGGCGAGACCGTCGCCAACCCCTTCGACTACGGCGCCGGGCACATCGTGCCGAACGGCGCGCTCGACCCCGGCCTCGTTTACGACGTCAGTGACGACGAGTTCGACGCGTTCGCCTGCGGCCTCGATTCCCCGGCAGTCGCGGCGTCGCGCTGCGACGAACTCGGGAATGCGGGCGTCTCGTTCGCGCCGGAAGACCTGAACCAGCCCTCGATCGGCATCGCGCGCCTCGCGAACGAGCAAACCGTCACACGCCGCGTGACCAACGTCAGCGAGGAGTCGCAGACGTTCGTGGCGGCGGTGAGCGCACCGCCGGGCATTCGCGTCTCGGTCGCGCCGACGAGCCTGTCACTGGGGCCGGGCCAGGCGGCGAGCTTCGACATCACCTTCGTCTACGAATCGGGGCCGCTCGACCTCTGGCGTTTCGGCTCGCTGACCTGGAGCAGCAACGATCATGCGGTTTACAGCACGATCGCGGTCAAGCCCGTGTCGCTCACCGCGCCGGCGGAAATCACGAGCGTCGGCGGCAGCGGCTCGGTGAGCTTCCCCGTGGAGTTCGGCTACACGGGCAGCTACGCACCGGGCGTGCACGGGCTGCGGCTGCCCCTCGTGATCAACGGCTTCGTGGACAACGACCCGAGCAAGACCTTCACGTTCCGCTCGGGCAACGGCGTCACCGCGCACCTCGTCGAGGTCCCCGCCGAGCAACTCTACCTGAGGTTCTCGCTGTTCGACGCCCTGACCGACGGCGACGACGACCTCGACCTATACCTCTACTACCAGCCGGGCGCCTGCAACCCGCTCGATTTTCGCGGCACCCGGGTCACCGAGAGCGGTGGGCCGACCGCGGAAGAGCAGGTGAACGTATTCAGGCCCCCGGCGGGCTGCTACGGCGCACTGGTGCATGGCTTCCAAACCGACGAGGTCAGCGGCGGGCCGGGCGCCAACTACACGCTGCTCGGCTGGGCTTTCGGCATCGTCGACGACCAGGGCAACATGACGGCATCCGGGCCGCCGTTCGTCAATTCGGGCTCGACGGAGACGATCACGGTCGACTGGGCGAACCTGCTGTCCGACACGATCTATCTCGGCGGTATTTCCCACAACACGCCGCAGGGGCTGGTCGGCGTCACGCTGATTACGATCGGCAACTAGCAGCCCGACAGGCTGCTAGCGGAATTTCTTTTTCGCGAGCCCGGCGCAGGGCCGATGCCGGAAACACCCGGTAACGTGATCGTTAACGAGACCCGTCGCCTGCATGTGAGCGTAGACGATCGTGCTGCCGACGAAGCGGAACCCGCGCTTTTTGAGGTCCTTGCTCAGCGCGTCCGACTCCGGTGAGGTCGCCGGAACGTCGCTGTCCTTCCTGAACCTGTTCTGGATCGGCGCGCCGTCGACGAAGCTCCAGGCGTACTTGCTGAAACTGCCGAACTCCTCCTGCACCGCGATGAACGCCTTCGCATTGGTGACGGCGGACTCCACCTTGAGGCGGTTGCGCACGATGGCCGGATCCTGGAGCAGCTTCTCGATGCGCTGCTTCGTAAAGCGCGCGACCTTCTCGACGTCGAAGCCGGCAAACGCCTTGCGATAACCCTCGCGCTTGTTGAGGATCGTCGACCAGCTGAGCCCCGCCTGCGCACCTTCGAGCAACAGGAACTCGAACTGCACCCTGTCGTCGTAGACGGGCACGCCCCACTCCTTGTCGTGGTACTCGATGTAATCGAGGCTGACGCCCTCCGCCCATTTACAGCGCGTGATCTTCTTCGTCATTTGCGAAATCTAGCAGGGCCCGGTCGTTTGCGCAGCACCCTTTTCCCGACCAAACAGCCAGTATCGGCCAGCCCCTGCAGGAGCGCCTTGCGTCGGCCGGAGGACCGTGGTTCCAGAACCGCTCCTGCCATCGGCGCCCGAACCAACGCCTGCGATCGCCGCTGGAGAAGCGCTCCGGCAAACGAAAAAGGCCCGCGCACTGCGCGGGCCTTTGTTCGTACTTGCGGCAGTTATTCCTTCTTGTCGCTGCCGCAAGAGCCTTCACCGCACTTGCCTTCGCCGTCTTTCTTGTCACCGCCGCAAGCGCCTTCGCCCTTCTTGTCACCGCCGCAGGAACCCTCGCCGCAGGCGCCTTCACCCTTCTTGTCGCCGCCGCAGGAACCTTCACCTTCCTTGTCGCCACCGCAGGCGCCTTCCTTGTCCTTGCCTTCCTTGTCGCCGCCGCAGGA
>DATIUU010000287.1:0-7282 GCA_035466635.1 Woeseiaceae bacterium | reverse complement strand
AGGTCCTGCAGCAGCAGGACCGAAAAGGCGGCGCGGCCGTACTGGGTCGCAAGTTGCTTTTTCTCCGCCAGCATCTGCAGGACGAACGCGGTCGATGACAGCGCCAGGATCAGGCCGACGACGATCGCCGCCTCCGCCTCGAGGCCATAGAGCCACGCAAGCGCGGCGATGACCGCCGCGCTGACCAGGACCTGGGCAGTGCCGAGGCCGAATACCATCTTGCGCATGATCCACAAGCGGCTCGGCTTCAGCTCGAGGCCGATGATGAAGAGCAGGAACACGACGCCGAGTTCCGCGAAATGCAGGATGTGCTCGGGCTTGTGGATGAAACCGAAGCCGAACGGCCCGATGAGGATGCCGGCGCACAGGTAGCCCAGCACGGAGCCGAAGCCGAGGCGCTTGCTGATCGGCACGCTGATGATCGCCGCAAGCAGGTAGATGATGGATTCCTCGAGCAATGTCACGCGGCGGTTCCAGTGTCGGTGTGGCGGAATCGGCAGTGTAATCATCGCCGCACGAGGCCGCGAGTCCTTCGACAGGCGCCGGTTTTCCATTACACTGGGCGAAAATATCCGGAACCGCTCTATGATTGACTACACACCGGGGCGCAGCACCGTTGTCGCAGCCGGGTTGCTGCTGCTGTTCGCCGTTGCGGCGTGCGGCCGTATCGAGCCGGAGACGGCCGAGCCGGCAATCGAGCAACAGGCGGCTGCCGTCGAAAACGTCGAGGCGATGGCGCGCGAACACGCGGACGATACGGCGGAGCCGAGCGAGGCGGCACGGGTCGAACCGGCGCGCGAGGTGACGTCCGAACGTCTCGCCTATGCCGAAGTCGACGACGAGCTGGTCTACGGCCATTTCGCTTTTCCGTCCGACATGATCGAGCCGCTTCCGGCGGTGATCATGATCCACGAGTGGTGGGGACTGAACGACAATATTCGCGCCATGGCCGACAGGCTCGCGGCCGAGGGCTACATCGTTCTCGCGGTCGACCTTTTCGGCGGCGCGTCGGCAACGAGCCCCGAGGCTGCACGGCAGCTGATGATGCGCGCCGTCGAGAACCGCGACTCGGTTTCGTCGAACATCGAGCAGGCTTACGCGTTCGTGACGAAGACGGCGGGTGCGCCGCGGGTGGCATCGCTCGGCTGGTGCTTCGGCGGCGGCTGGTCGCTGAATACGGCGCTGCTGTTCCCGGAGGACCTCGACGCTGCGGTGATCTACTACGGCCAGGTAACCGACGACGAAGAGCGGCTGTCCGCGCTCGAAGTGCCGATCCTCGGCCTGTTCGGTTCAGAAGACCGCGGCATCAAGCTCGAGTCCGTGAGGCGTTTCGAAGCCGCACTGGAGCGCCTGGGCAAGGACCACGAAATTCACGTCTACGAGGGCGCCGGCCACGCGTTCGCCAATCCCAGCGGCACCAATTTCAACGCCGGCTACGCGGACGACGCCTGGGCCCGCACGCTCGGTTTCCTGGGCACCCATCTCGGTGCGGGATCGACCTAGCAGCCTGCCGGACTAGGGTTCAGCGACGGCGGGCCCTGCCTCTACGCCGGAGCGGACGCAGTCTACCCTGATGTCGAGTGGTGTGGCCGCGAACACGATTGACGGCTTGTCGGTGCGCGTGCAACGCAGTGATGCGTGCGCGGTCAGCGCGGCGCCGATCAGGATCGATTCGCCCTCGCGCGCCGGGTCGACACAGAAGTCCTGCAACGCGACCGGCGCGAGCTGGCTCGCAGACACGCGCAAGGACACGTCGATGCTGTTACCGGCCCGCAATGCATCGCCGCGGAGCGTGGTTTGCGTATCGGCAATCGTGATCGACAGGGATTCGCGCTCACCGCGCCCCGCGCAATGCGGCGAGACGCTGAGCTCGAACGCCAGTTCCGGCAAGGCAACGAGATGTCGTCCGCCCTGCTGGAGCGCCACGACGGCCACGGCAGGCTCGGCATCCACGCGCAGCCGGTCGGCGTCGGTGAAGACGAAGTAGAGACCGGGCAGCAGAACGAACGACGTGAGCATGCAAACTCTCTCCCGCGGGAAAGGTCGAATTATAGGAAATCGTTTAGTGGTAATCTCCACCGAATATGATTCGCAGAGCCGTGCACCTGACCTACCGGACCGCCCGCCGGATAGCCGTACTCGCGGTCGGTTCGACCGTCGTGTTGCTGGGCATCGTGATGCTCGTAACGCCGGGGCCCGGCCTGATCGTGATCCCCGTGGGCCTGGCCATACTCAGTGTCGAGTTTGCCTGGGCACGCCTGTGGCTTCGCAAGGTGCGCGAGAGCATCAGTAACCAGGCCGCGAAGAATCATGCCGCGCGGGCCGAGCGGCGGCGCGGCCGGGAATAGCGGCTGAAAAAAAGAAGGCGCCGGAGTGCTGTATTCGATAGTCGATGCAGCGGGCCGATCCGACACGGAGCGGACTCCGGCGCCCAAGCTTAGCGGCAGGGGGGTGCCGCCGGACCTTCCTGGTCCTGAACCGCCGGCGATCCTGCCGGCATCTTGCGAGGCGGCTTGCTGACCGGGCTGTAGGGGGAGAGATGCCCGGTTGCGACCCACCTCAGGGGGTTCGTTCGATCTGCACGGACTTGCGCCCGACAGGGTTTTGCTGATGTGCGGCCGCTCGCCCCGATATCAAGGCCGGCGGCCGCCGTTACGGTTTTGGGGGTCGTTCAGGCGACGGTTGCTGCTGCCGCGAACATTACGCCGAGCAGCACGACCAGCATGCCTGCCAGCGCAAGACCCTCCTCCTTGTAATTTTTCATGGCTATCACTCCTTGTGGTTGGGCCGGCTTCCCTTGCGGGCCGGGTATGACTAACTACCAGTTGTTAGTGCAGGACTCGTGCCAACTCCCCGATCTTATGAAAATCAATGTACTACGCTCGATTCGAGATTTACGGAAAACCGTAAATAACGAAAAATCGTGACACTGGTTACGAAATTTCGTATAAACTCGCGCCATGAGCAGGAGTGACGACTACCAGTGGCTGTTTCGCAAGGCGCCCGTGATGGCGACCGCGATTGACAAGGACGGTTGCTATCTCGACGTCAACGACGCCGTCGAGCGGCGGCTCGGCTACGCGCGCGAGGAGATGATCGGCCGCAAGCCGCTCGACTTCGTCACCGACGAAACCGCGCGGCGCATCCAGGAGGAATTCCGGCCGGCGCTGCGCCGCACGGGCAAGCTGGAAAAGAAGCCCGTCAGCTTCGTTGCGAAATCCGGCGAAGTCGTCGACTGCATGAGCGACGCCATCATCGAATACGATCCCGAGGGCCGCTTCGTGCGCACGATCGCGATGTACGCCGAAGTCACGGACCAGGCCCGCGCCGCGTTCAAGTACCGGGACCTGTATCGCTCGACGCCGGCGATGCTGCATACGCTGGATGCCGACGGGCACATCCAGACGGTCACGGATCACTGGCTGCAGAAACTCGGCTATACGCGCGAAGAAGTACTGGGCCGGCCGATCACCGACTTTTACAGCGATGCGGACCGCCGCCGTTTCTCCGGTACCCGGCTGGCCGAGGCGATCAATCGCGGCGACTTCACCAACGTCGATCGCCAGATGGTGACGAAGGACGGGCAGGTGCTCGATATCGTCATGTCATCGATCTCGCACCGCGACGGCCGCGGCAACGTCGACCGGTTGCTGGTCGCCTCCAAGGACGTCACGGAGCGCAAGCGTGCGGAGCACCGGCTGCGACGCACGCTCGCCGAGAATGCACACCTGCGCGAGGAACTGGAGCAGGAGCGCGACTACCTCCGGGAAGAAGTCAACGTCGCCATGAACCAGGGCCGCATCGTCGGCACCAGCCCGGCGCTGCGGCGCATGCTGAAGCGCGTCGAAGCCGTGGCGGAAACGCCCGCGACGGTGCTCCTGCACGGTGAATCGGGCGTCGGCAAGGAACTGGTGGCGCATGCAATCCACGCCCGCAGCCCGAGAGCCGAGGGGCCGCTGGTCAAGGTCAACTGCGCGTCGATCCCGAAGGAGCTGTTCGAGAGCGAGTTCTTCGGTCACGTGAAAGGCGCGTTCACCGGCGCCCACCGCGACCGCATCGGCCGCTTCCAGCTCGCCGACGGCGGTACCATATTTCTCGACGAAGTGAGCGAGATACCGCTGGAGTCGCAGAGCAAGCTGTTGCGCGTGCTGCAGGAGAGCGAGTTCGAGCGTGTCGGCGACGACGTAACGCGTTCCGTGGACGTGCGCGTGATCGCCGCGACCAACCGCGACCTGGAGCGCCACATCGTCGACGGGAAATTCCGCGAAGACCTGTTCTACCGGCTCAGCGTGTTTCCCATCGAGGTGCCGCCATTGCGGGAGAGAGGCGACGATGTTATTCAGCTCGCACAGGATTTCCTCACGTCGACCTGCAAGGATTTCGGTCGCGAACCCATGACGCTGACCCGCGGACAAGCCAACAAGCTGCGTGCCTACGACTGGCCCGGAAACGTGCGTGAGCTGAAGAACGTCATCGAGCGCGCGGTGATCCTGTCGCCCGGCAACGTGCTGCGGCTCGATGCGTCACTGCCCGAAGTGACGGCCGAGGCACCGGGGCCGGCGGCCGACGCCTCGGGCGACCCCGGGTTTCTCACCGAGCAGGAGATGCGCGAGTTCCAGAAAAAGAACACGATCAGGGCGCTGGAACAGGCGGGCTGGCGGGTCTCCGGCGCGGGCGGTGCCGCCGACCTGCTGGGCATCAAGCCGACGACGCTCGCGGACCGGATTCGTGTGCTCGGCATCAGGAAACCGGGCGGCGGGCAGCGCCGATGACTCGCGCCACCATCAATCGCCTCCTCGTTCTGGCAGGGATTGCGGCTTTCGCTGTGTTGTTTCGCACGCTCCCGGTTACGGCCTGGCTGGAGCAGGCTGAGCTGCTGTACGCGCGCCACCCGGTTGCCGTTCCGGCCGCCTACGTTGCCGCCGTGACGGTGGCGACCGTCGTGCTGTTCCCGGGCTGGATATCCATGATGCTGGGCGGCCTGCTGTTCGGATTGCTGCCCGGGTTGCCGCTGGCACTGCTCGGTATCACGGCCGGTGCTTTCGGCGCATTCCTTGCCGGGCGCTCGCTGGGCCGCTCCTGGGTCGAGCGGCGCATGGGCGACAGCCTGAAGCTGCAGGCCCTCGATGAGGCCGTCAACGCGCAATCGTTCTACATCGTTTTGCTCACCCGGTTCGCCATCGTTCTGCCGTTCAACCTGCTCAACTACGCTTTCGGGCTGACGCGGGTAACGAACACGACCTACGTGGCGGCCACCGCGCTCGGCATGTTGCCCGCCGTGCTCCTCTACGTATATCTTGGCACCCTCGCGGATGACTTCGGCGCCATTCTTGCCGGCGACACACGCCCGGCCAGCGGTACCTACTGGATCGCGGCCGTTGCCGTCGTCGCCATCGTCGCGGTCGTCTGGATCGTGCAGCGCGCGGCAAGGCGTGCGCTGCAGCATAAACAACTCGGCTAGCAACGACTCACACTATGAAATACAGGGCAGTCCTCGGCTTGCTGCTGTGCGGCAGCCTGGTGTCAATCGCGATCGCGGAGCCGACGGAGCTGCCGCAGCCCGTCCGCCATATTCTCGACATCCGCAAGGTCCCGCACGATTCGCTCAGCGTCTTCGTGCAGGACGTCGACAGCGGGGAGGTGGTGCTGAGCTGGCACGACGACGTCCCGCGCAACCCCGCTTCGACGATGAAGCTGCTGACGACGCTCGTCGCGCTGGACAGGCTCGGTCCGACTTACCGCTGGGTTACCGACATCTTCGCGCTCGGGGACATCGAGGACGGCCGTCTCGAGGGCGACCTGCTGATTCGCGGTGGCGGCGACCCGTTCCTGGTTACCGAGCGGGTCTGGCAGATGCTGCGCCTGGTGCGCCAGGCGGGCATCCACGAGATCGACGGCAACCTGCTGCTCGACGACAGTTACTTCGACGTGCCCCCGTACGATCCGGCGGAGTTCGATCGCCAGCCGCTCCGCGCCTACAACGTCGGCCCCAATGCCCTGCTCATGAATTTCAAGGTCGTGCGCTACTGGTTCGAGCCGGATCACGACAGGAACGCGGTGCGCGTCTGGGTCGATCCGCCGCTGGAGAACCTCAAGGTGGAGAACAAGCTGGCGTTGAGCCGCGGCTATTGCGGCGGCTACCAGCGCGGCATCACCATCACGGCGAACGAGGCGATCGACAAGATGATCTTCAGCGGCCGCTTCCCGACGGGCTGCAAGAGCTACGCGATGGACCGCACGGCGCTGAGCCACAACGAGTTCGCCTACGGGCTGTTCACGTCGGTGTGGCGCGAGTCCGGCGGCGAGTTCAGGGGTGGCTGGATGAAGGCCACGGCCCCCGACGACGTCGAGCCGATCGTGTCGTTCGAATCCCTGCCGCTTGCCGAGATCATTGCCCGGGTCAACAAGAACAGCAACAACGTGATGGCGCGGCACCTTCTTTACACGCTGTCGGCCGAGGTGCTCGGGGCGCCGGGCACCGAAAGCGGCGGCCGCAAGGTGGTCGAGGACTGGCTCGCCGATACCGGCATCGAGTTGCCGACATTGACGCTCGACAACGGTGCGGGACTCTCACGCGAAGCGCGCGTGTCGGCGCGGGAATTCGGTGCGCTCCTGGAGCTCGCATGGCGCAAGCCGTACATGCCCGAGTACCTTGCGTCGATGGCGGTCTCCGGGCTCGACGGCACGCTGCGGCGCCGCTTCGACGATGCGGCGCTCACCGGCCAGGCGCACCTCAAGACCGGTTCGCTGGATCATGTCTCGGCCATCGCCGGGTACCTGCAGGCAAAGTCGGGCCGGCGCTTCGCCGTGGTCATGCTGCACAACTACGAGAACGTGCACCGCGGGCCCGGCGAGGAGGCCCAGGCGGCGTTGCTGCGCTGGTTGTACGGCCAATAAGTGTAAAGACTTCCGACGCTGCTGTAGTACACTCGCGGCGGGCAAGGGGAGATGGATCTATGCGATTGACGATCGGCCTGCTGATGTTGCTGCCGCTGCTGGCAGCGGCCGAGACGGGCTACGTTACCGACCGTTTGATGCTCGGGCTGCACCAGGCCGAGGACACGAGCGACCGGCCTTTCCGGTCGCTCGAGAGCGGCACCCGTTTCGAGGTGCTGTCCCGCGACCGCCTGTACGCGCACGTGCGGCTCGAGGATGGCACCTAGGGCTACGGCAAGGAGGCCTACGTCGTTTACGAGCCGCCCGGCAAGCTCATCGTCAACCAGTGACAGGCGCAGGTCGAGCGCCGGACCGCCGAGCTCGAGGAAGCGAAGGCGGCATTCGC
>DATIUU010000286.1:0-4762 GCA_035466635.1 Woeseiaceae bacterium | reverse complement strand
CGATGCGATTCTCGAAGTCTACGCCAGCGACTTCGACGTTCAAAGCAAGGACGACGAATCGCCACTGACGCAGGCGGATCTCGCCGCTCACCGGCGCATCGTCGCCGGACTGGCCGAGCTGACCCCGGACGTGCCCGTGATCTCCGAGGAAGGGGGGCTGCCGCCGTTCGAGAAGCGTGGCCGCTGGCCGATCTACTGGCTGATCGACCCGCTCGACGGGACCCGGGAATTCGTCAACAGGAACGGCGAATTCACCGTGAATATCGCCCTCGTCAACGACGGCCGGCCGGTACTCGGCGTGGTTCACGTGCCCGTGCTGCAGAAGACCTACGTCGGCTGCGAGGGACACGGAGCGGAGCTGCGCGCGGACGGCGAGCCGCCGCGACCGATACGCGTGGCCGGCAACAGCGCGCGGCCGGTGCGGGTGGTCGGCAGCCGTTCCCACCGCGGCTCGAGCCTCGACGCGTTCATCGAAAAGCTAGGCGACTGCGAGCTCGTGCCGATGGGCAGCTCGCTCAAGTTCTGCGTCGTGGCGGAAGGCGGTGCGGACGTCTACCCGCGGCTCGGGCCGACCTCGGAATGGGACACCGCCGCGGCGCAGGCGGTGGTCGAGCAGGCCGGAGGCTCGGTTCTGACCCTTGACGGTAAGCCTATGAAATATAACCAGAAAGAGGATATTCTGAATCCGTACTTCATGGTCATCGGTGCCACCGATCACGACTGGCTGGCGCTGCTCCCCGACGGCGAGTAGCATGCCTGTAATGGTCTACTACTATAATAATTGAACGATCAAAAACGCTGCACACGGCCTGCATGTCCGAAAAAGTCGATACCGAATGCTTCAAGCAACTCGAGCGCCTGCGTGAGTTGCGGGTCGACCACAGGGATCTGGATTACCTGATCGACCGCCTGCAACACGACCCGATGGTCGACCAGCTGCGCATCCGCCGCCTCAAGAAGCGCAAACTGTTGCTCAAGGACATGATCGCGGCGCTGGAAAGCGAGCTCATCCCCGACCTGGACGCCTGAGCCGGTCGCGCCTGCGGTAGCGGTTCCCGAACCGCGACCCAAAACCTTGGCGGGCCCAGGCCCGCTCCTACAACTTCTGGCCGATGTGCTTCTCGCCGCGCTGCGCCGCGAGCGCGACCTGCCGGCGGCGTTCCTCGAGCCGGGTGGCACGATCCGCATCGATCTCGTCGACGCAGTGCGGGCACGATACTCCCTCGCGGTAATCCTTCGACTCGACATCCTCGGTCGACAGCGGCCTCCTGCAGGCATGGCACTGCACATAGCCGCCCTCGGCGAGGTCCTTGTCGACCGCCACGCGCGTATCGAACACGAAACACTCGCCTTGCCAGCGGTTATCCGCATCGGGCATTTCCTGCAAGTATCGGAGTATGCCGCCCTGCAGGTGATACACCTCCTCGAATCCCAGTTCGAGCATCAGCGCCGTCGCCTTTTCGCAGCGAATGCCGCCGGTGCAGAACATGGCGAGCGGCCGGTCTCTCGACGTCTGTGCGAGTTGCCTGGCGAACTCCGGGAACTGCCGGAAGCTGTCGGTACCGGGGTCGATTGCGCGCGGGAAGCTGCCCACTTCCACTTCGTAGTGATTGCGGGTGTCGATGACGAGCACGTCGGGGTTCTCGATGAGCGAATTCCACTCCTCCGGCGGCACGTACGTTCCCGTCTTCCTGTGCGGCAGGATGTCCGGCCGCCCGAGCGTGACGATCTCCTGCCTGACCCGCACGCGCATGCGCCGGAACGGCGCCTCGCTCGCGTCGGTCCAGCGTGCCTCGATCGGCGTAGCCAGCGCCAGGCGCTCGCGCAGCCAATCGAAGATCGCGACGATCGCGGCTTGCGACCCGCAGATGGTGCCGTTGAAACCCTCGTCCGCCACCAGGATGGTCCCCAGCACGCCCCGCCGGTCGCAGAGCGACTGCAGGTCGTCCCGGAACGATTCCACCTCGGGCAGATCGAGGAAGCGGTAAAAAGATGCGACCTTCATACGTCGGCCTCGGTGCTTTCGAATGTGAGCGACAGGATACTGTGGCGGATCTCCTCGCCGAGAACCAGCCGTGCATCCGCCCCGATACTGGTGATGCTGTCGTCGAACTCGAGCTCGCCGTCGGCATTGCGGCGCACCACGTCCAGATCCTGCAGCTTCTTGATGAAATCGTGAAACAGGGTCTTGCTGAAAAAGTCCGGCGAGTGCAGCCCGTAGATCATCGACAGTCGCTCGGCGCTCCGCTCGCAAAGCGATTCCAGTTCTCCCCGGCTGAGCTCGCCGGAGCCGTGGTGCACGAGGATCGCAATCACGAGATAGAACCGCTGCAGCATGGGCACCATCGACTGCCCCAGCATCAACAGCTGGTAGGCCTTGGCCGAGCCGGCGCGAGGGCGTATCAGCATCTTCTTGTTGCGGCCGCGGGTGAGGATCTCCAGCTGCAGCAGGGCTTCGATGGCCTGCGTGGTCACGTCGTCGATGTCCGCATAGTCCCACTTCAGGCAAAGCTCCTTGCGCATGAACGGGTAGATCAGGCGGATGAGCCGCTGCAACTCGGCATGCTCCAGCTCGCGGCCCTGGATGAAGCAGCAGGCGACGGCCGCGGGCACGGCGAACAGGTGCAGGATGTTGTTGCGGAAATAGGTCATGAGCACCGCCGTGTGCTCGGTCATGTGAATGACGTCGCCCATCGGGTGCGAGGTGCGGCTGATGACGTCCAGGTCCTGGCCGTGGCGGAGGATCTTCTCCGGAGACCAGTCCGGCAGCGTTACCGACTCGGAGTAGCGGAATTTCTGCAATAGCAGGAGATACAGCTCGAGTTGCCGTTTGAGCTCCGCGGCACCGATCTTCTGCTTGGGTGTCGCGAGCAGCACGCTGGCAAGCAGGCTGATCGGGGTTACCGCGGCGGCCGAATTGACGTTACTCATGATGTCGATGCCGAGTTCATCGACCACGCCGCCGAGCCATGCCGGCCGCTCGCCATCCGCCGGGATCGAGTCGCGCCAGTCCGGCTTCCGATCGTCGAGCACCGCATCGAGCTCTATGGGTTCCGCGACATTGACGTAGACCTTGCCGAAGTTCTCACGCAGCGCCTTGATCGAACGGATCAGGCCGAACAGCGATTCCTTCTTCTTTGCGGAGCCGCTCAATTCGCTGATGAAAGAGTCGCCCTCGATGAGCTTCTCGTAGCCGAAATAGACCGGCACGAAGACGATCGGGCGCTTCGGGTTCTTGATGTAGGAGTGCACGGTCATGACCAGCATGCCGCCGCGGGGCGCCAGCAGCCGTCCCGTGCGGCTGCGCGTGCCCTCCACGAAGTACTCGACGGAATAGCCGCGCTGCAGGATCTGGTCGAGGTAGGCGTCGAACACGGCCGCGTACAGCCGGTTGCCCTTGAAGCTGCGCCGCAGGAAGAACGCGCCGCCGCGCCGCAGTATCGGGCCGACGACCGGCATGTTGAGATTGATGCCCGCAGCAATATGCGGGGTCTGCAGGCCCTCTTCGTAGAGGATATAACCGAGCAACAGGTAGTCGAAGTGACTGCGATGGCAGGGAACGTAGATGACTTCCTTGTCCTTGGCGACGTCGTGCAACCGGCCCGTGTGCGCGATGTCGATACCGTCATAGATATTGGTCCACAACCAGCGCAACAGGCGCTCCAGGACGCGGATCGTCGGGTACGAGATATCGGCCGCAATCTCGTAGGCATAGCGGCGCGCATCCCTGCGTGCCTTTTCGAGTGCTGCCGGGTCCTGGCCGCCTTCGCCCGCGATCGCCTTGCGTACCCCCGGCGTCCTCAGCACCTGGTTGACGAGCGTGCGGCGCGTCGAGAGGTCGGGGCCGACGGTCGCGGTACGCCGCTGCCGGAAGTGCACGCGCAGGACCCGCGAGACCTTGCGAAAAGCCACCTCCGCATCGAGCTCCTCGGCAACGATGGAACTCAGCGGCAACGGC
The DNA here is from genome assembly GCA_035466635.1 of Woeseiaceae bacterium. GTDB lineage: Bacteria > Pseudomonadota > Gammaproteobacteria > Steroidobacterales > Woeseiaceae > UBA1847. The sequence continues at coordinate 804 of DATIUU010000286.1, read as the reverse complement.
TCACTGAACCGCAGCAGCGTGTTACGGCCGAGAAGCAGGGTCGAGAAGAACTTTCGTATCCTGCCGGCCACATCCCAGTTCTCGGCAAACAGCAGCTTGAAGAGCGAGTTTTCTCGCTGCGGCGAGCGGCCCCAGTAGATAGCCACGGGCACCAGCAACAGTTCCTGCTGCTTCGCGTCGGCCGCCGCGACCAGCCGCCGCAGCCGCGCCGAACCTTTCGTCGACGGCCGTGGGAAGAAGAAGCCCTCCATGCGCCGCATGACGACGACGCGGCGCGCTTCGCGCGTGCCACAGCACTTGAACGACTCGCTGGGGGACGGCATGCCGTGCATCCTGCAGGCGCGCTCGAGCGCCAGCATGTCGGCAAGACCGCCGGCCTCGAGGACGTAGCAGACCGCCGCATCCGGGTCGCGCAGCAGTTCCGCCGGCGCCTCCGGCTGGATCGCGGGCCGCGCCCAGATAGCGAAGATCTTGCCGGCCAGCCAGTAAAGCGGCCGCAGAAGGATTCCCCCGATGCTCATGGCGAGTCAGTCTACAGAAAAGGCCGTGCCTGCAAAGCCTTGAATTCAGCTGTAAATGCGCTAGCCGTTGCCGGCTTCCAGCCGGCGGATGAAGCGCTTGAGGTAGGCGCAGATTTCCACGACGTTGTCGGTCAGCCGGTGGTCGCCGTCGATCAGGTGCAGCTCCGCCCTGCCGTCCCGGGCGAAGCGAATACTGTTGTCGGCAGGCACGACGTCGTCACGCCAGCCGTGCACGATGCAGGTGGGTATCCCGGGCGCCGGGGGCGTCAGTTCCTCGTAGCCC
>DATIUU010000285.1:0-15187 GCA_035466635.1 Woeseiaceae bacterium | reverse complement strand
CCTCGACCCGCATATCCCTGACGACGAACGCGTCGAAGTCCGCGAGCGCCGGCAGCGAACAGAGCGCGAGCAGCAGCGCGAAGACCGCGCCACGCCGTCCCCCGGGCAACGTTTTCCCTTTACAACTCATTCCTCGATTCCGGGCATTGGCATGATCAACCGAAGATTCTCGCAAGATCGTTGTAGAAAGCGAAGCTCATCAACAATATCAGCGCGAAAATGCCGATCTGCTGGCCCAGGATCTGGGCACGCTCCGACAACGGGCTGCCCTTGAGGCCCTCTATCGACTGGTAGACGATCTGGCCGCCATCCAGTACCGGGATCGGCAACAGGTTGAGAACGCCGAGACTGATGCTGACGATCGCGAGGAAGCCGAGAAAGTAATCGAGCCCGCGTTCCGCCGATTCACCCGCAAACTGCGCGATATTGATCGGGCCGCTGATGTTCTTGATGGAAACGTCACCGGTCACCATGCGCCCGAGCATCCGCAGCGTGAACACGGTCGACGACCAGGTTCGCCCCATGGCGTGGGTGAGGGAGTCCACCGGCCCGTAACGCCGCTGGTAATAGAACTCGCTGAAATCGCCGCTGTGAGCGACACCGAGGCGGCCGCGCACTTCGCCATCGACTTCCGTCTCCTGGATCACGAGCGTGGTCGACAGCCGCTGGCCGTCCCGCACGTAATCGACCGAAACCCGCTGGTTCGCCCGCGGCTGCACGGCCTCGACGAGGCCCGCGAAATCGAGAATCGGCAAACCGTCGATCCCCACGATCCGGTCACCGGGCTGCAGGCCCGCGGCCTTCGCCGGGCCATCGTCCTCGACGCGGCCGATATCGGCCGGCAGGTCGCCGACGCCGAACGGCCGGAACCCGAGCCCGTCGAACAACATGCCGGGCTCCGTCAGCCGCCGCGCATCCGCGCCCACGTCGATCGTGGCGTCGCGTTGCCAGCCGTCCTCGGCCTCGAGCGTCAGCGGAACGCGGCCGTTCGAAACCATCTGGTCGAGCATCGCGACGAGCGCCGATTCCCAGTCCTCGGTCCGGACGTCGCCGACCGCGACGATCCGGTCGCCCTGCTCGAGCCCGGCCTCCGCGGCGTAGGAACCCGGCTCCACTTCGCCGACCGCCGGCACCAGCGTGGGGATGCCGTACAGGAACAGCGCCCAGTACGCGACGATGGCGAACAGGAAATTGAACAGAGGCCCGGCGAGCAGCACCGCGATCCGCTGCGGTACCGGCCGCTGGTTGAATGCCCGGCCCTCGTCCGCCTCGGGGATGGGGCCCTCGCGGGTGTCCAGGAAGCGCACGTAGCCGCCGAGCGGGATCGCGGAAATGCAGTATTCGGTGCGGTCCTTGCCGCCGATGCGCGACCAGATCGGCTTACCGAAACCGATCGAAAACCGCAGCACCTTCATGCCGGTCCAGCGCCCCACGATGTAATGACCGTACTCGTGAACCGCCACGAGCACGCTGATGGCGACGATGAATGCCAGCAGACTGCCGAGAGCACTACCCATGCGAATGACTGTTCCTGTTTGAAATCAGGCGGTTGAGTTCGGGATGGCGGTCAATGACCGGCTCCGCCGGGACACCCCTGTATAGTGGACTTTCGCAGATGCCGCCGGTTCCCGCCAGTATCGCGCCGAGCGTGCCGGCGCGTGCATGAACCTGCCCTGAACGCTGCCTCATTGCAGGCCGGTCCAGGCGATGCCGAGCGCGAACAGCGGCGCCGCGGCAGCCACGCTGTCGACACGGTCGAGTACGCCGCCGTGACCCGGGAACAGGCTGCCGCTGTCCTTGAGCCCCGCCGTGCGCTTGAACATGCTGACCGTCAGGTCGCCCACGATGGAGGCACAGGCGACGGCGAGGCAGAACGGCACCAGCACGGCGACGCGCAGGTCGAACAGCCAGGCCCCGACGGCCGCCAGCACGGCCACCGTCAACAGGCCGCCGATGACGCCCTCCCACGTCTTGCCGGGGCTGATCTGCGGCGCGAGCTTGACCCGGCCGAACAGCTTGCCGGCAACGAAGGCCCCGGTGTCGGCAGCCCAAACGATCAACAGGGCGCCGAGCAGGACGGCCGGGCTCGCGAGATACAGCACGATGAGGGCCTCGTAGAGCGGCAGCAACACCAGCACCCCCGCAACCCAGCGCACGATGCCGGGGATGGCCGTCGGGTAGAACAACGTCCACACGAGCGCACACACCCACCAGGCCAGTGCCACGCGGAACACCAGGCTGTTGAAATCCGGCGCCAGCCAGGTGGCGAGCGCCATCAGCACGCCAATGAAGGCGACGTAGACCGCCCGGACCGCGGCCGACTGCGTACCCAGGAAACCCGACCACTCCCAGGCGCCGGCCAGGACGAGGGCCGCCACCACGACCTGCGCCGCGGCCTGCGGCAACACGAACAACACCAGCAGCAGGGCGGCGACCGCGATGAGCGCCGTGATGACGCGCTGCTTCAGCACTTCACGGCCTCGAGTTGCTCGCCGGTATGCCCGTAGCGCCGCTGCCGCTGCGAATAGTGCGCCAGCGCGGCCTCGAACTCGGCCGCGCCGAAATCGGGCCACAGAACGTCGCTAAACCACAGCTCCGCGTATGCGAGGTTCCAGAGCAGGAAATTACTGATGCGCTGTTCGCCACCCGTGCGAACGAGCAGGTCCGGGTCGGGAACCGTGCCGAGCTGCAGCTCGGCGGCGAAGGTGGCCTCGTCGATGGCGTCGGCGTCGAGATCGCCCGCAGCGACCCGCGCCGCGACGCTGCGCGCCGCCGCGACGATATCCCAGCGCCCGCCATAGGCAACCGCGACCTGCAGGCGCAGGCCGCCGTTGTCAGCGGTGAGCGCCTCGGCCTTTTCGATCTTGTCGATGAGCTTGCGGTCGAGGTGATCCCGTTCGCCAATGAAACGCAGCCTGACATCGTTCTTGTGGAGTTCCGTCACTTCGCGGCGCAGCGCCTCGAGGAACAGGGACATGAGCATGCCGACTTCCTCTTCGGGGCGCCGCCAGTTTTCACTGCTGAACGCGAACAGAGTCAGGTAGTCGACGCCGTGGCGCGCGGAATTCTCGACGATCGCCCGCACCGCCTTGACGCCCGCGCGATGGCCCGCGTGGCGGGGCAGCGAACGCTTGCGCGCCCAGCGGCCGTTGCCATCCATGATCACGGCGACATGCCGCGGTAGCGTCGCCCTGGCCGGTGCTGTCGGGTCGGATCCGGACACTCAGACTTCCATGAGCTCGCTTTCTTTTTCCGCGAGCGCCTTGTCGATCTCCGCGATGTACTTGTCCGTGATGGTCTGGATTTCATCCTCGGCGCGGCGCTCGTCGTCTTCGCCGATCATCTTTTCCTTGAGGAGTTCCTTGACGTCGTGAATCGCGTCGCGGCGTATGTTGCGAATGGCGATTCGGCCGCCTTCGGCTTCGTTGCGCACGACCCGGATCATGTCCTTGCGCCGTTCCTCGGTGAGTGGCGGCAGCGGCACGCGGATAACGGTACCGGCGCTGGCCGGATTCAGGCCGAGATCGGACGTCATGATGGCTTTCTCGATCTTCGCGACCATGTCTTTTTCCCACGGCGTCACGGTGAGCGTGCGGGAGTCCTCGACGCCCACGTTCGATACCTGGTTCAGGGGCACCTCGCTGCCGTAGTACTCGACCGTAATGTGGTCGAGGAGGCTCGTGTGCGCGCGTCCCGTGCGGATCTTGGTGAGCTCCTGGCGCAGCGCCGCCACGCTCTTCGCCATTCGCGAGCTGGCGTCCTTTTTGATTTCATTCAACACGTCTTTACCCTCAGTCTGTGTCCGACCTGCCTGCCTATGCGGTGACCAGGGTACCGACGCTGTCGCCCGTCATGGCCTGTACCAGCGAATTCGCGCGCGTCAGATCGAAAACGCGCAGCGGCAGCTCGTTGTCCCGGCACATCACGACGGCGGTCGCGTCCATGACCAGCAGCTTGTCCGACAGCAGCTGGTCGAACGAAACCGTCTCGAACCGGATTGCCCCCGGGTTCTTCACCGGGTCCGAGTCATAGACGCCGTCGACCTTGGTCGCCTTGAGAAGAATGTCTGCACCGATCTCGATCGCGCGCAGGCTCGCCGCCGTGTCCGTCGTGAAGAAAGGATTGCCGGTACCCGCGGCGAGGATCACGACCCGTCCTTTTTCGAGGTGCCGGACCGCGCGGCGGCGGATGTAGTCCTCGCAGACGTCGTGGATCTGGATCGCCGACATGACGCGTGCGTAGACCCCCAGCGATTCGAGTGCATCCTGCAGGGCCAGTGCGTTCATGACCGTGGCCAGCATGCCCATGTAATCGCCCGTGACGCGATCCATGCCGGCGCCTGCGAGGCCGGCGCCGCGGAAGATGTTGCCGCCGCCGACGACGATGGCGATCTCGACGCCGTGTGTCCTCGCGGTCGCGATCTCGTTCGCGATGCGCTTGATGGTGCGGGGCTCGATGCCGTAATCCAGTTCGCCCATCAGCGCCTCGCCGCTCAGTTTGAGCAGTACGCGAGCGTACGGAACTTGGGAGTCAGCCATGTACAAGCCCTTGTCGTCGTCAGTTGGCCGGACCCCGGTCCGGCGGCCGTTGATTCTAGCGCATCAGGCGCTCGCCATCTCCTCGAATCAGGGAGTTAGCAGCGAATCGCGGGCGGGGTCTCAGCCCTTTTTCTTCGCGTCCGCGATCTGCTTCATGACCTCGTCGGCGAAGTTCTCCTGCTTCTTCTCGATGCCCTCGCCAACCTCGAAGCGCACGAACGCGGTGACCCTGGCGCCGGCCTTGCCGAGCAGCTTGCCGACGCTGATCTTGTCGTCCTTGACGAACGGCTGGCCGACGAGGGTGATGTCATTGAGGAACTTGGCGATACGGCCCGACACCATTTTCTCGACGATGTCCGCCGGTTTGCCCGATTCGGCGGCCTGTTCCGCGAAAATCCGGCGCTCACGCTCCAGCGTCTCCGCCGCGACACCGCGCTCGTCGACGCACGCCGGGTTGAGCGCCGCCACGTGCATCGCGATATCGCGTGCCAGGTCCTCGTCGCCGCCCTCGAGCGCGACGGCGGCGCCGATCTTGGTGCCGTGCGTGTAGAGGCCCAGCGGGCCGTTCGAGGTGATCACCGCGATACGCCGCACGGAGATGTTCTCGCCGATCTTCGCGATCAGGTCGGTGCGCGCCTGCTCGACGCTGCGGCCGTCGGCCAGCTTCTCGTTCGCGAACGCTTCGACGTCGGTCGTACCGGACGCGAGCGCCGCGTCGGCGACCGCCTCGGCGAAGGCCGCGAAATTCTCGTCCTTCGCAACGAAATCCGTCTCCGAGTTCACCTCGACCATGACGGCCTTGCCGCCATCCGCCCTGATCACGATGCGACCATCCGCGGCAACCCGGCCGGCCTTCTTGTCGGCCTTGGCCTGCCCGGACTTGCGCAGCAGCTCCGCGGCCGCTTCCATATCGCCGTTCGATTCAACGAGCGCCTTCTTGCACTCCATCATGCCGGCGCCGGTGCGCTCGCGCAGCTCTTTCACCATGGATGCACTGATCGACATCTCTGTACCTCTTTATTTCTGGCTATCTGTTAGTTCGGGCGGCGCACCGACTTACTCGTCGTCGTCGTCCTCGTCGTCGTCCGCCTGCTTCGCCGACTTCTTCGCTGCCTTCTTCGCCGTCTTCTTGGCCGTCTTCTTCCTGGCTAACTTTGTCGCGGGCGCATCGTCGGCCACGTCATCGGCCGCGTCATCGGCCTCGGCCGCGTCCTCTGCGGCAGGCTCGTCGGCCGCAGGCGCCTCCGCTGCCGGCGCTTCGGCGGCGGCTGTCTCCTCGACCGGGGTTTCGGCTTCTTCGGCAGCAGCGGTCTCTTCAGCCGGGGCAGCTTCTTGCTGCTCCGCCTTTTCCTCCAGCTTCTTCGCCGGGGCCTTTTTCTTCACGGCCGCTTTGCGGGCCGGCTTTTTCGCCCCTTTCTTCCTGCGATCGCCCGCCTTCTTGACGTTGCCCTCTGCGTCGAGCTCGACGAATTCATCCTCACCGAGCGCAACCTCCGGCAGCGATGCCCTGCCCTCGATGACCGCGTCCGCGATCAGCGCGGCATAGAGATCGATCGCGCGCATGGCGTCGTCGTTGCCCGGGATGACGTAGTCCACGCCCTCGGGTGAGCAGTTGGTGTCCACGACGGCGACGACGGGGATGCCGAGTTTCCTGGCCTCGCGGATGGCGATGTCCTCGTGCTCGACGTCGACGACGAACATGACGTCCGGGATGGACTTCATCTCCTTGATGCCGCCGAGGCTCTTTTCGAGCTTCTCGCGTTCGCGGTCGAGACCGAGAATTTCCTTCTTGGTCAGGCCCTCGAAACCACCTTCCGCGGCCATCTCCTCGAGCGTCATCAGGCGCTTGACCGACTGCCGGATGGTCTTGTAATTCGTCAGCATGCCGCCGAGCCAGCGCTGGCTGACGAACGGCATCTCACAGCGAATCGCGTTCTTGCGGACGGATTCGCGCGCCGCACGCTTGGTGCCCACGAAAAGCACCTTGCCGCCGTCGGCCACCGTCGCCTTCACGAAGGCGCAGGCTTCCCGAGCCATCGGCAGGCTCTTCTCGAGGTTGATGATGTGGATCTTGTTGCGTTCGCCGAAGATGAAGGGTGCCATCTTCGGGTTCCAAAAGCGGGTCTGATGCCCAAAATGCACGCCAGCCTCTAGCATCTGGCGCATGGTTACGTCTGCCATTTCGATTCTCCGGGTTAGGCCTCCACATACCCCGTCACACAACCCCTTTTTTGGTGGGGCACCCAGTGCGACGTGACGGTATGCGTGTGGATTGATTGCCTCTGGGGCGCGCGCTTTATACCATAGCCCGTCGCCGCCAACAACGCGTATGCAAACCAAAATTGCGCCGGGCGGCGCGGATTCCTGACACGACCAAATCCTTATGACCGTAACGATCAAGACTGCCGACGAGCAGGACAAGATGCGAATTGCCGGCCGCCTGGCAGCCGACGTGCTGGACATGATCTCGGATTATGTAAAACCGGGCGTCACGACCGCGGAGCTGGACACCCTCTGCCACGACTACATCACCGGGGTGCAGGGCGCGATCCCCGCCCCGCTCAACTACCGTGGCTTCCCGAAGTCGATCTGCACCTCCGTCAACCACGTGGTGTGTCACGGCATACCCGGCGATCGCCGCCTCAAGGCCGGGGACGCGGTCAACATCGACGTCACCGTCATCAAGGACGGCTTCCACGGCGACACCAGCCGCATGTTCTTCGTGGGCAAGCCCGGCGTCCAGGCGCAGCGCCTGGCAGAGGTTGCATTCGAGAGCATGTGGCTCGGCATCGAGGAACTCGCACCCGGCAAGCATCTCGGCGACGTCGGCGCCGCCATCCAGCAGCACGTGGAGAAAAACCGCTTCTCGGTGGTGCGCGAATACTGCGGCCACGGCATCGGGCGAGTGTTTCACGAGGACCCGCAGGTGCTGCATTACGGCACGCCCGGCACGGGCATGGAGCTCCGGGCCGGCATGACCCTGACGGTGGAGCCCATGGTCAACGCCGGCAAGGCCGCGGTGAAACTCCTGCCCGACGGCTGGACCGTCGTGACCAAGGACCACAGCCTCTCGGCACAGTGGGAACACACGGTCCTGGTCACGGAAACGGGCCACGAAGTGCTGACGCTCGGTGCAGATGCACGCTAGCAGCCGGGCCTCGCTGGCCGCGATCGACGCCGACCTGAAGGCGCGATTCCTGGCCGGCGACTCCGTCGTCGAGCTCGTCCACGAGCGCGCGGCGGCGATCGACGGCCTGCTTCGCGGCCTGTGGCAGACGCGCCTCGGCGCGCTGTCGGGCGACATGGCGCTGGTGGCAGTCGGCGGTTACGGCCGCGGCGAGCTCCACCCCTGCTCCGACGTCGATATCATGCTGCTGCTGCCGGAGACCATCGACGCCGACGCCGAACAGGCCCTGTCGGACTTCATCACGTCGCTCTGGGACATCGGCCTCGAGATCGGCCACAGCGTGCGCACCGTGCCACAGTGCGTCGAGCAGGCCAGCGCCGACCTGACGGTCGCCACGACGCTGATGGAAGCGCGGCTGATCGCGGGGCCGCAGGCGCTGTTCGATGCCATGCAGGCCGCGGTCGGTCCGCAAAGCATCTGGCCGCCGCGGGAGTTTTTCGCGGAGAAGCGCCGCGAGCAGATCGAGCGGCATCATCGCTACCACGACACCGGCTACAACCTCGAACCGAACGTCAAGGGCAGCCCGGGCGGCCTGCGCGACATCCAGATGATCGGCTGGGTCGCAAAGCGTTATTTCGGCGTCAGGACCTTCGACGAGCTGGTCGCGCACCGCTTCCTGTCGCCGGGGCAGCTGCGGCGGCTCAAGGACAGCCAGGCGTTCCTGTGGCGCGTGCGGTTCGCACTGCACATCCTCACGGGGCGCGCCGAGGACCGGCTGCTGTTCGACCACCAGGTGAAGATCGCGCAGATGCTCGGCTACGAGGACGCGAGCTACACGCTCGCCGTCGAGCAGTTCATGCAGCGCTACTACCGCACGGTAATGGACCTGTCGCGGCTCAACGAGATGCTGCTGCAGCTGTTCGAGGAAGCGATCCTGATGGATCCCGACGCCCCGCCGGAGCCATTGAACGCGCGCTTCCAGGTGAAAAACGGCTACCTGCAGACCGTGGACGAAAACGTCTTCCACGACGACCCGAGCGCACTGCTCGAGCTGTTCCTGGTGTTGCAGCAGCACCCCGATATCCGCGGCGTCAGTGCGTGGACGATCGGCCTCATCCGCCGCAACCTGTACCTCATCGACGAGGAGTTCCGCCAGAACCCGCGCAACCACCGCCTGTTCCTGTCGATCCTGCGGGCGCCGGCCGGGGTCACTCACGAACTCCGGCGCATGAACCTGTACGGCGTGCTCGGGCTCTACATTCCCGCCTTCGGCCGCATCGTCGGCCGCATGCAGTACGACCTGTTCCACACCTACACGGTGGACGAGCACACGCTGTTCGTGGTCAGCAACCTGCGGCGTTTCGCGCTCGCCCGCTACGACCACGAGTTCCCGCACTGCAGCCACATCATGCAGTCGCTGGAAAAACCCGAGATCGCCTACCTGTCCGGCCTGTTCCACGACATCGCCAAGGGCCGCGGCGGCGATCACTCGGAACTCGGAGCCATGGACGCCGAGGCCTTCTGCCTCGAGCACGGCATGAGCAGGTACGAGGCCGGGACCGTGGCCTGGCTGGTCCTGAATCACCTTGCGCTGTCCACGACGGCGCAGAAACGCGATATCGGCGATCCCGACGTGATCAACGAGTTCGCCGCCCTGGTCGGCGACCAGATGCACCTCGATTACCTCTACGTGCTGACCGTGGCCGACGTGCGCGGTACCAACCCGAAGCTCTGGAACTCGTGGAAGGCATCGCTGTTCCGCGACCTCTACGAACTCACGTCGCGCGCGCTGCGGCGCGGGCTCGAGAACCCGATCGACGCGGATCAGCTGATCCTCGAGAAACAGACCCGCGCGCGCCAGCACCTGCAGAAGGCCGGCGTCAGCGACGATCGCATCGAGGCCGTGTGGCAGCTCATGAACGACCGTTATTTCCTGCGCCACCGCAGCAACGAGATCGCCTGGCATACCGAGTGGCTGGCCAATTCGGACACGACCTCGGATATCGGGCTGGTGGACGTGCGCCGGCAGGCCGGCGGCGACCGTGTCGAAGCCGTGCTGTACACGCCCCGCAGCAAGCACACCTTCGCCCACGCGGCCGCGGCGCTCGACGAACTCGGCATGACCATCGTCGACGCCAGGGTCGTGCCGCTGCGCAACAAGTACAGTCTCGATTCCTTCGTCTTCATGGAACTCGACAAGCGCATGGATATCGACGACTCGCGCATGGGCAAGATACGCCGTTCCCTGACCCGGGTGCTCACGGCGAGCGATGACGACGTCGCCAAGGTGACGCGCGCCGTGCCGCGGCAGGCGCGCATGTTCAAGACCAAGACCGAAGTCGAGTTCAGCCCGGATACGATGCGCGGCCTGACGGTCATGGAGCTGGATGCGGCAGACCGGCCGGGGCTGCTCAGCAAGATCGGCAAGGTGTTCATCGATGAAGGCATCGACATCGACGCCGCGAAGATCATGACCATCGGCGAACGGGCCGAAGACGTTTTCTACATCAGCGACGAGGCGGGCAAACCGCTCGGAGAACAGGCAAAATCACGCTTGCGGGACGCGCTCATTCGCGCGATCGACGCCGGCGGCGCGACCCCTTGAGTACAGCAACAGCGGATATCGATATGACGGAACTCATTGCCATCGTCGAGCGCGGGTTCGAGCGCGGCGGAAGAATGGAGAGCGGCGCCGAACGCCGCGAGCTGGCGGACGCCGTGGAAAGCGCCATCGCGATGCTCGACTCGGGCGCGGCGCGCGTGGCCGAGAAGACCGACACGGGCTGGCACGTGCACCAGTGGCTGAAGAAAGCCGTACTGCTCTCGTTCCGCCTCAAGGACAACGCCCTGGTCGAAGGCGGCCACTCGCGCTTCTACGACAAGGTGCCGCTCAAGTACGCGGACTACGACGCCGCCCGGTTCGCCGCCGACGGCGTGCGCGTCGTGCCGGATGCAATCGTGCGGCGTGGCGCCTACGTCGCTCCGGACGTCGTCCTGATGCCGAGCTACGTGAACATCGGGGCCAATATCGGCAGCGGCACGATGGTCGACACGTGGGCGACGGTCGGAAGCTGCGCGCAAATCGGCAAAAACGTGCACCTCTCCGGCGGCGTGGGTATCGGCGGAGTCCTGGAGCCCGTGCAGGCCGGTCCGACGATCATCGAGGACGACTGCTTCATCGGCGCACGCTCGGAGGTCGTCGAGGGCGTCATCGTCGAACAGGGAGCGGTGCTCTCGATGGGCGTCTACGTCGGGCAGAGCACGCGCATTTACGATCGCGAAACCGGCACAGTTTCCTTCGGGCGCATACCGGCCGGCTCCGTCGTGGTGCCGGGCAACCTGCCGTCGAAAGACGGCAAGTACTCGCTGTACTGTGCCGTCATCGTCAAGCGCGTGGATGCGAAGACGCGCGCCAAGACGGGACTGAACGAGTTGCTGCGCAACGCGGAGAGCGAACTGCTGGGCGACGCCGGATAAGGAGAAGGCTGCAATGCTGAACGTTTACGGCATCAAGAGCTGCGACACCTGCCGGCGGGCGAAGAAGTTCCTCGAGGACAGGGACATCGAGTTCCGCTTCCACGACCTGCGCGACGACGGCCTGGACATCCAGATGCTGGAACGCTGGTCCGCGCGTATCGAGTGGCAACGCCTGCTCAACAGGAAGAGCCTGACCTGGCGCAGGATAGCGGAGGCCGACCGCACCGACATGACCAGGGAACGGGCCTTCGTCACGATGCTGGACCAGCCGACGCTCGTGAAGCGGCCGGTACTGGAGCACCCGTCTTTTTTCGCGGTCGGCTTTTCCGAGAAACGCTTCGCCGAGTACCTCGAAAAAAACGGCTGACCGTCGTCGCCTGCTCAGCCGATGCGGCCGGTGATGTAGTCTTCGGTCAGCTTGTGTTGCGGGTTGGTGAAGATCTTGTCGGTCTCGTCGACCTCGACCAGGCGCCCAAGGTGGAAATAAGCGACACGCCGCGACACGCGCGCCGCCTGTTGCATCGAATGCGTCACGATGACGATTGCATAGTCCCGCGATAGCTCGTCGATCAGGTCCTCGATACGCGCCGTGGCGATCGGATCCAGCGCCGAACACGGTTCGTCCATGAGGATGACCTCCGGGTTTACCGCGATGGTGCGCGCGATACACAGCCGCTGTTGCTGACCGCCCGAAAGCCCCGTGCCCGGCTCGTCCATGCGGTCCTTGACTTCCTTCAGCAATCCCGCGCGATCGAGGCTGGTGTGCACGATGTCGTCGAGTTGCGCCCGGTCCGCGGCGAGGCCGTGGATGCGCGGGCCGTACGCGACATTGTCGTAAATGCTCTTGGGAAAAGGATTCGGTTTCTGGAACACCATGCCGACGCGCGCGCGCAACGCAACGGGATCCAGGTCACCGCTGTAGATATCCTGGCCGTCGAGGGTGATCTTGCCCGTGACGCGCGCCGACTCGATCGAGTCGTTCATGCGATTGAGGCACCGCAGGTAGGTCGACTTGCCACAGCCCGACGGGCCGATGAGGGCGATGACCTCGCCCTTGCCGATCTCCAGCGTCACATCCTGGATCGCATGGTTGGTGCCGTAAAAAACATTGACCTTCTCAGTCACGATGAACGGGTCATCGCAACGGATGTCGCCGACCGTCTGCTCGCCGAGTTGCGTTAGCCGGTCGAGCACGTCCTTCGCCGGAGCCGGTCGCGGCTTTTTCTTCACGGGCTGCGTCGCGCGCCCGGACTCGGGCATCGCCTCGTCGTCAGTGATCTTGGTCTCAGTCATGCCGGCCATTCTCATACAGGTCCCTTTCGAGCTCAAATATCTCGACTACCATTTGCGTTCCATTCGTTTCCGAATGATTACGGCCGCCAGGTTCATAACCAGGAGGAAACCCAGCAACACGATGATTGCGGCCGAAGTTCGCTCGGCGAAAGCCCGCTCGGGGCTGTCGGCCCAGAGGTATACCTGCACGGGCAAGGCCGTCGCCGGGTCCGTGAAGCCGCCGGGCACGTCCACGATGAATGCCACCATGCCGATCATCAGTAGCGGTGCCGATTCGCCGAGCGCGCGGCTCATCCCGATGATGGTGCCCGTCAGCATGCCCGGCAGCGCGAGCGGCAGGACGTGATGGAAAACGACCTGCATCTTCGATGCGCCGAGGCCGAGCGCGGCCTCCCGGATCGACGGCGGCACCGCCTGGATCGCCGCGCGCGACGCGATGATGATCACGGGCAGCGTCAGCAGCGAAAGTACCAGCCCGCCGACCAGTGGCGCGGACCGGGGCAGCGCCATCCAGTTGATGAACACGGCGAGGCCGAGTAGCCCGAAGACGATCGACGGGACCGCCGCCAGGTTGTTGATGTTTACCTCGATGAGGTCGGACCAGCGGCTCCGCGGTGCGAATTCCTCGAGATAGATCGCCGCGGCTACGCCGATCGGGAACGCCAGCGCGACGGTCACGATGAGCATGTAGAACGAGCCCATCAGGGCGCCCTTGATACCGGCCAGCTCGGGTTCGCGGGAGTCACCGTTGGTAAAAAACGCCCTGTTGAAGTGCCGCTCGATACGCCCGGCATCCTGCAGCGACTCCACCCATGCGACCTGGGCGTCGCTGATCGGGCGCAGCGACTCGTCGAGCGCCGCGTCGATATTGCCCTTGACGAGCATGTCGACGTTCGACGACGTCGGCACCCACACCGATACCGTCGTACCGACCAGCGACGGATCGGCTCGCACCATGTCGCGCAGCTGGTAGCCCGCGCCGATGCTCACGAGACGATAAAGGTCGCGCCGTTCGCTGCGACCCGTCACGCCGGGAAACTCCTCGCGCAGCGCAGTCCGCACCAGCCCGTCGAAATCGGCATACGCCAGGTCGAGTTCCCCGTCCGGCGCGATGACGCTCGCCGACAACTCGACGTCGAGCTTGATGAACGTTTGCAGGAAAGCCGACGCGCCCTGGAATATCAGCGTCGCAAAAAACACGCCGAGGAATATCACGCCCGCGGCTGTCGCAAGCATCCCGGCGGCGCGAAACAGCTTTTCCTTGCGGCGCCGGCGAGCCAGCCCTGCTTCCACGATCTGTCTCGATGTCTTGCGGTCGATTGCCATGGTCCTACTCGTACTGTTCCCGGTACTTGCGAACGAACGTGAGCCCGATGACGTTGAGGCACAGAGTCACGACGAAGAGCACGAGGCCCAGGGCAAAAGCCGCCAGCGTCTTCGCGCTATCGAACTCCTGGTCGCCCACGAGCAGCGTTACGATCTGCACGGTAACGGTGGTCACGGCCTCGAAGGGATTCGCGGTCAGGTTGGCCGCCAGTCCCGCAGCCATGACGACGATCATGGTCTCGCCGATCGCCCGCGACACGGCCAGCAGTATGCCGCCCACGATGCCGGGAAGCGCGGCCGGCAGGATCACCCTGACCATAGTCTCCGAGCGTGTCGATCCAAGTCCCAGCGCGCCATCGCGCATCGCGATGGGTACCGCGTGAATGGCGTCGTCCGACAGCGAGGAAACCAGCGGGATGATCATGATCCCCATCACGAGACCGGCCGCCATGGCGCTCTCCGATGCGACGTCCAGGCCAACGGACTCGCCGGCCGCGCGCACCCAGGGTGCCACGGTCAGCGCGGCGAAGAAGCCGTAGACCACGGTGGGAATGCCGGCGAGTATCTCGAGCAGCGGCTTTGCCACCGCGCGCACGCGGGACGACGAATACTCGGCCAGGTAGATCGCAGTCATGAGCCCGATCGGCACGGCCACGATCATGGCGATGGTGGTAATGAGCAGCGTACCGGCGAACAACGGCACTGCGCCGGAACTGACGGACGATCCCACCTGGTCGGCACGGATGGCGGTCTGCGGACTCCAGGTGATACCGAACAGGAACTCGGTCATCGGTACTTCGCGGAAGAAGCGAACGGCCTCGAAGAGCACGGACAGGACAATGCCGATCGTCGTCAGGATCGCGATGCTCGATGCGGCAATGAGCAGGTAGAGGACCGTTTGCTCGACGCGGTTGCGCGCACGGAACTCGGGCCGAATACGCCGTAGCGCGATTGCCCCGCCGATACCTGCAATACCCAGCGTCAGCGCGGCCAGAATCTTGCGGCTCGCCGCGACGTACTCGTTGTAGCGCGCGGCGGCATCTCGCATGATGGCATCGGCGTCGCCGCTGACCACATCGCCGGCCGCGAGGTTGCGGATGTTGTTGACCAGCAGGTTGAGTTCGCCCGCCGACAGCGACTGTTGCGCGTCGGGCAGGCGGCCGACGACCAGCGCCACGATCACTTTCGGCTCGACCAGCACCCACAGCAGGAAGATGCCGAGCGCCGGCAGCAGGCACGAGATCAGCGTGAAATAGCCGTAATAGCCCGGCAGCGAATGCAGCCGGGACCCGTGTGCCGGGCCGCCGACCATGACCAGCGATCGGCGGCGCCCCATGTAGAACGCTGCAGACGCCATGGCGGCGAGCAGGAGTATCAGCGTCATCTTCTGCATTGGCGCTTTGGCTCTCGTCCTCTAACGCAGCCG
>DATIUU010000284.1:0-6702 GCA_035466635.1 Woeseiaceae bacterium | reverse complement strand
GCGGCGAGACGCCAACCTTGAAATGCTGTATCAAATTGACAGCGCTGTCAAACCTTGCTAAGAAGACGGTATTCGCTGCCGCAGGGCCAGGAACGCCTGCATCCCCCGCTGAACGGGAGAAGTACAGCAATGCACGTCACCGACCGAAGGAGCCTTTTTGCGGCGTGTCTCGGCCTGCTGCTGACAGTCACTATGAGTGAAACCATCGCAAATCCTCCCGGCAAAAAACAGGACATCGACGACCGCATAGAAGCCCTGCTCGGCCGGATGACCCTGGCCGAGAAGATCGGCCAGATGAGCCAGGTCAACGTCGGTGACAGCCATGTCCACGACGACCTGGCCGAGGGCATTCGCGCGGGGCGGGTCGGTTCGGTACTGAACAGCGTCGACGTGGATGTCGTCAACGAGTTGCAGCGCATCGCCGTCGAGGAGAGCCGGCTCGGCATCCCGCTGCTCGTCGGCCGTGACGTGATCCACGGCTTCAGGACGGTGATGCCCATTCCGCTCGGCCAGGCCGCCACGTGGAACCCGGACGTGGTCCGTGAAGGCGCGCGCGTGGCCGCGCTCGAGGCGGCGACGACGGGCGTCAACTGGACGTTTGCGCCGATGATCGATGTCTCGCGCGACCCTCGCTGGGGCCGCATCGCCGAGAGTCTCGGCGAGGATCCGTACCTGGCGAGCAAGCTCGGTGTCGCGATGGTGCAGGGTTTCCAGGGCGAGGATCTCACGTCGGCAGGCACCATCGCGGCCTGTGCCAAGCATTTTGCCGGCTACGGCGCCGCCGAGAGCGGCCGCGACTATGCGACGACCAACATCCCCGAGAACGAGTTGCGCAACGTCTACCTGCGGCCGTTCCGAGCGGCCGTCGACGCCGGCGTGTCGACGCTGATGACCTCCTTCAGCGACCTGGACGGCGTACCGGCGACGGCCAACGAGTTCCTGCTGCGGCGCGTACTCAGGGACGAATGGGGATTCGACGGCCTCGTGGTCAGCGACTGGGACTCCGTGCGGCAGCTGCAGATTCACGGATTGACCGCCGACGATCGCGGCTCGGCGTTCGAAGCGGTGACCGCCGGCGTCGACATGGAGATGCACGGTGACGCCTACATCAATCACCTCGAAGGGCTGGTCGAGTCCGGCGAAGTCGATGCGGGGCTGATCGACCAGGCGGTCCGTAACATACTGCGCATCAAGTTCCGTCTCGGCCTGTTCGAGCGACCGTACACGGACCCGGCGACCTTGCCCCCCATTGCCAATGACCACGCACTCGCGACCGCAAGGCGGGCGGCACTGCAAAGCGTGGTCATGCTCACCAACGAACACCATGTGTTGCCGCTGGAAGCCGGCGAACTGGACTCGATTGCCCTGATAGGGCCGCTGGCGGACGCCCCCTACGAACAACTGGGCACCTGGATATTCGACGGCGACCCCGGCCTGAGCGTAACCCCCCTGCAGGCTATCCGTCGCCTGCTCGGCGACGACGTGGAAGTGCGTCACGTGCGGGCGATGGAAACCTCGCGAAGCCGAAACACGGAGGGCTTCGACGCCGCGGTCGAGGCCGCGGCCTACGCCGATGCGACCGTCCTGTTTCTCGGCGAGGAATCGATACTGTCCGGCGAAGCGCATTCCCGGGCAGACATCGGCCTGCCCGGCGCACAGGCGGAACTGGCGCGGCGCGTCCGGGCCACCGGCAAGCCGGTCGTGGCCGTGATACAGGCCGGCCGGCCGCTGACACTCACGAACATCGTCGACGAGGTCGACGCCATCCTGTTCGCCTGGCACCCCGGCACGATGGGCGGCCCGGCGATCGCGGACCTGTTGTTCGGTGTCGCGTCGCCGTCCGGCAAACTCCCGGCCACGTTTCCGAGGATGGTCGGCCAGATCCCGATCTACTACAACCAGAAGAACACCGGCAAACCCCCGACGCCGGAGACCATCGCGCATATCGACGACATCGATCCGCGCGCGCCGCAACTGTCGCTCGGCATGACCGCCTTCCACCTGGACGCCGGCTACACGCCGTTGTTCCCGTTCGGCCACGGCCTGTCCTACGCATCGTTCGAGTACGACAATCTTCGCCTCAGCCGTGGCGAACTGAAGATAGGGGAATCCCTCACGGTCAGCGTGGACCTCATGAACACCGGCCGGATGGCGGCGCATGAAATCGTGCAGCTCTATGTCCGCGACCTCGTTGGCAATGTCACGCGGCCGGTCCGGGAGCTGAAGGGCTTCCGCCGCATCTACCTGGAGCCCGAGGAACGCGTGACCGTCGAGTTCGAGCTGCACACGGACGACCTCGCGTTCCACGGCCGCGACATGACCCTGCGGGCCGAGCCCGGCGAATTTCACGTCTGGGTGGGCGGTAGTTCCGAGGCCGACCTGGCGACGGGCTTTCGTATCGTCTCCGATGACTGAACCCTCGCGCTTCATGACCACCGTGGCGCTGATCGTCGCCCTCGGCGGTTTCCTGATGGGCTTCGATGCGTCGGTCATCTCGGGCGTCGTCGGTTCGATCGAGCGCGAGTTCCAGCTGAGCAAGATAGAGGTCGGCTGGTCCGTCTCGTCGCTGGCCCTGACCGCGACGTTTGCGATGATGGTTGCGGGACCCCTCAGCGACAGGCTGGGACGCCGCCGCGTCCTCAAGGCCGCCGCCGTCCTGTTCGCGGTGTCGGCCGTGGCATCGGCCCTGGCGCCGACCTTCATCACCCTCGTCATCGCCCGCATGATCGGCGGCCTCGGTGTGGGCGCGGCATTGATCATCGCGCCAATGTACATCGCCGAGCTCGCACCCGCGGAGGCGCGCGGGCGCCTGGTGTCTTTCAACCAGCTGAACATCGTCATCGGCATATCGGCCGCGTTCTTCAGCAATTACCTCATCCTCGTGCTCGGCCAGTCGGACCTCGCCTGGGCCGAGGCCCTGCGCCTCGACGACTGGAGCTGGCGCTGGATGCTGGGTGTCGAGACCCTGCCCGCCCTGGTCTACTTCTTCGCCCTGTTCGCGGTTCCCGACAGCCCGCGGTGGCTCGCCATGCACGGCCGGGAGGAAGACGCGCTGCACATCCTCGAGCGGGTCAGCGGGCCCGAGCGGGCGCGGGCGGACCTGCGCGAAATCCGCGCGAGCCTCGGCGAGGAAGCCGCGAGCGATGCCGTTACGCTGCGGGCGCTGTTCCACCCGTCGATGAAGCTCGTGCTCACGATCGGTATCTCCGTCGGGATACTGCAGCAGATCACCGGCATCAACTCGGTGTTCTTCTACGCCCCGATGATTTTCGAGCAATCCGGGATCGGGACCAACGCCGCGTTCATGCAGGCCGTCCTCGTGGGCCTGACCAACCTCGTCTTCACGGTCGTGGCGATGGCCCTGATCGACCGCCTCGGCCGCCGGCCGCTGCTCGGGTTCGGGCTCACCGGCATTGCCGTCTGCATGCTGGCGCTCAGCTGGGGGTTCGGCTCGGCATCCTACGCGCTCGACCAGCAATCCGTCGAACAGCTCCCCGAAGGCATCGATCGCGCCGCGCTGACGACGGCCCTCGCCGGCAGCACGTTCACCAGCGACGTCGCGTTCCGCGAGGCCGTATCGGCGGCCGTGGGTGCGGACGTCTACCAGCAGCACGAAGCGGTGCTGGTCAGCGCCGCGATCGATATCAATCCCGTCCTGATCCTGTTCGCTATCCTGGGCTTCGTGGCGAGCTTCGCGGTGTCGATCGGGCCCATCATGTGGGTGCTCTTCTCGGAGCTGTTCCCGAACAAGGTGCGCGGCCTCGCCATTTCATTCGTCGGCCTGATCAACTCCACGGTGGCCTTCCTCGTGACCCTGGTTTTTCCGTGGCAACTGGAAAACCTGGGCACCTCGACGACGTTCCTGATCTACGGCGTCATCGCGGTGCTCGGGCTTGGCTTCGTCATGCGCATCCTGCCGGAGACGAAAGGCCGATCGCTCGAGCAGCTCGAACGGGTCCTGGTGAAGAGATGACTTCGAGACTATTCGTTTGCCTGGCACTTGGTTTGCTCGCTGTTGCTGCCGGCTGCACGGCAGAGGACGGTTCGAGGAATTTCCTGCAGGAACCCGGCGCATTGCTTGCGGGCGAGGTGATGGCGGTGGCCTACTCCGGGTTTCGCGAGGGGCAGCACCCGGACCGCGGCGACGGCGCGGTCAACCCCAGCGATGCAGAGATCCTCGAGGACCTGCAGATTCTCGCCGACCACGGTTTCAGGCTGATCCGGCTCTACGATACCGGCGAGAACTCCGCCACCACACTCGAATTGATCCGCGAGCACGACCTGCCGATCAGGGTCCTGCTCGGCATCTGGCTGCGAGCCGAGATCAGCAACCACGAGGGTTGCCCGTGGCTCGACGAGCCGATCCCCGAGGAGCAGCTCGCCGCGAACACCCTCGACAATGCCGCCGAGATAGAGCGCGGCATCGCCCTCGCGCGGCAGTACGACGACATCGTCGTCGCGGTCAACGTCGGCAACGAGGCGCTCGTCGACTGGAACGACCACATGGTGTCGCTCGAGAACGTCATCGCCTACGTGCGCCGGGTCAAGGCGGCCGTCGACCAGCCGGTGACCGTGGCCGACAACTACGAATGGTGGATCGAGGACGGCGCGCCGCTCGCCGCGGAAGTTGATTTCCTGGGCATCCATACCTATCCCGCCTGGGAGGAGAAGACGATCGACGAGGCCTTGCCTTACACGATCGACAACGTGATGCGGGTGCGGGCGGCGCTGCCGGGCAAGCCGCTGGCGATCCTCGAGGCCGGCTGGGCGACCACCGCGGCCGAGTTCGGCGACCGCGCCAGCGAGGCCAGCCAGGCTCGCTACTACGAAGAACTCCATGAGTGGGCCCGGGCCACGAACACGACCGTGTTTTTCTTCGAGGCCTTCGACGAGCCGTGGAAGGGCGACCCGAACAACCCGCGGGGCGCCGAGAAGCACTGGGGACTGTTTTTCGAGGACCGGACGCCGAAACAGGTGATGCGGAAATAGCATGGCCAGCAAACTGAACGCGTCGCTACGCGGGCTGCGCACGTTCTGCATCGCCGCCCGCTACGAGAGTTTCCGGGTAGCGGCCGACGAACTGTTCATCACCTCCTCCGCCGTCAGCCACCAGATCAAGAGCCTCGAGGAGGAACTCGGCGTGAAGCTCTTCGAGCGCGGCAGCCGGGAACTGAAACTCACCGAGACGGGCGCGGCGATGTTCGCCGAGATCAATCCACTGATCGAGGAACTGGATACGCTCGTCGGCCAGTACCGCGAGGGAGGCAGGCGCAGGTCGATCCGGATGTCGGTGCAGCCGTTCTTTGCGAGCGAGTATTTCATCCCGAGGCTCAGCGAGTTCTCGGCGGAGCATCCGGACATCGACATCCAGGTCGACACCAGCGACGAGTCGTCAGAGAAGCACCCTGCCGATGCCGACGTGTCCATCCGGTTGTTCAAGTCGCCGCCCGAGGGCACCCGGTCGAACCTGCTGGTACCCTTGCGCCTGGTCGCTGCGGGTTCGGCCGAGTTCAAGAAGACGATCAAGCTCGTGGACGGGGAGATCACCAGCCGTTTCCCGCTGATCGTGCATGAAACGTATCCGAAGGCATGGAAGCAGTGGTCGAAGCGCGCGGGCGTCAAGCTGCCGTCCGACAGCAAGATTACCCGCCTCGGATCGATGATCGCCGTCGTTCGCGCGGCCGAGCGCGGCCTCGGCGCGGCCCTGGTGCCGGTACCACTCGCCGACCAGTGGTTCCGCCAACGCACGATAACCCGGCTCTTCGAGGACGAGCTGGTCGCGGATGTCAGTTACTACCTGGTGTGCCGGGAAGACCGGGCGGATGACGAGGACGTTCGCTGCCTGCACGACTGGATATTGCGGGAGTTCGGGGACCAGGCCTGAATTCTTTTCATCCCAGGGCTGACTTTTTATCGTTTGTAAGCACGGCAGGCCGACGCTACTTTGGCAGCGTCGGCCGCAGGTGCGCGCCGGCAGAGGGCAGTCAAACCCCGTGGAGAAAGACCATGTTCAAGAAAGCACGATCAGGACGAGACGCTTTCACGTTCAGCCTGCATGGCATGACGACGATTGCCTCGTTCACCCTGGCGCCGGCCGTGGCCGACGACCGTATCAGGAAGGCCCCGAGCGACCGCCGCGACCGATCCGGTAGCCGCGCTCGCCGGGCGATCCTCCGTGTCGAGGATTTCCTCGCCAGCTATTTCGCACCCGGCTGCGCTCAGGTGCCCCAGGCCTGACCAGCCGAGCCCGTCAGGCGGACGCGGCAGCCCTGCCGCGTCCCCTCCAGAACTCACCGACCCGGCCCTGGTTGCCGGGCCCGTTCCATTTCGCTCGGGAAACAGGACCATGAACACACGACACAATTCCACCCGCGACCCGTTCCGGTTCAGCCTGCGCGGGCTGGCCGCGACCGCTTTCGGCGGCGTTCCCTACGCCGTTGGAGACAACGGCATCAACGCGGTGTGGGACGAAAAGTTGCGCAAGGCCGCGGCACAAAGAACGAATTCCGCGGCAGCGGATGCACCGGCGCCGCTGCGGCGGACCGTCTTCGGCGTCACCGGGTAATTGTATGCATTTGTAACATTCGCTGGCCGGTATAATTGACAGCGCTGTCATTGTTTGATAATAGTTCCCCACAAGTCCAAGTGGCGGCAACCGCCAGCTCCGTGTTCAGAGGGGAACGTAACGATGAAGCTTCGCTT
>DATIUU010000283.1:0-4041 GCA_035466635.1 Woeseiaceae bacterium | reverse complement strand
CGCAAGGATCCGGGGCTCATTCAACTATTCATCAAGACGGCACGCGCCGTGGAGAAACAGGCATGACTTCTTTACTCAAAGCGGGCGAGGCGGAAGCGCTGCTGCAGGCCGCGATCCGGGGCGAGCTGCCCGACGAGCGCGGGCGCTTCGGGCCTTTCGGCGGGCGCTACGTACCGGAGACGCTGGTGCCTGCGTTCGAGCGCCTCGAGGCCGGTGTGAAGCAGCACCTGCACGATCCGCAGTTCCAGGCCGAGTTCCAGCGCGAGCTGCGCGAGTGGGTCGGGCGGCCGACCGCACTGACGCATGCGCCGCGGCTCAGCGAGCGCTGGGGTGCGGACGTGTGGCTGAAGCGCGAAGACCTCGCGCACACGGGTGCGCACAAGATCAACAATGCGATCGGCCAGGCCTTGCTGGCGAAGCGGCTGGGCGTCGAGCGCGTCATCGCCGAGACGGGGGCCGGCCAGCACGGCGTCGCATCGGCAGCGGCCTGCGCGCGCGTCGGCCTGCCCTGCGCCGTCTACATGGGTGCCGTGGACATCGAGCGGCAGGCGCCCAACGTCGATCGCATGCGGCGGCTCGGTGCCGAGGTCATTGCCGTCGAGTCGGGCGACAAGACGCTGCGCGCGGCGATCGACGAGGCGCTCAGGAAGTGGGTGACGGATCCCGCCGGCATCTACTACCTGCTGGGTTCCGCGGTGGGCGCGCATCCTTACCCGTACCTCGTGCGCGAACTGCAGTCGGTGATCGGCCGCGAGTCGCGCGAGCAGATGATCGCGCAGGCCGGCGCACTGCCGGACGCGGCATTCGCGTGTGTCGGCGGCGGTTCGAATGCGATCGGCCTCTTTTACCCGATGCTCGGCGACGACGTCGAGCTGATCGGTGTGGAAGCCGGCGGCACCGGCAGCGGGCTCGGCCAGAATGCGGCGACGCTCGCCACCGGCACGCCCGGCGTCCTGCAGGGCAGCTACACGATGATCCTGCAGGACGACGACGGCCAGGTGCAGGAGACGCACTCGATCTCCGCGGGCCTCGACTACTCGGGCGTCGGTCCGGAGCATGCCATGCTGCAGGCAACGGGCCGCGTGAAATACGTGGCGGCGGGCGACGACGACGCGCTCGCGGCGCTCGAGGAACTTTGCGAGCTGGAGGGCATACTCACGGCACTGGAGACCTCGCACGCGTACGTCGCGGCACGCGAGTGGGCGCAGGAAAATCCCGGCCGGCGGATCCTGATCGGCAACTCGGGCCGCGGCGACAAGGACATGCCGACGCTGACCAAATACCCCGTGAGGAGACGCAGCCATGACAGCGCATGAACGAGTGACTGCGGCGATCCGTGCCGCAAACGAGGCGGGCAGGACGGCGCTCGTGCCGTTCTTGACGGCGGGCTACCCGGAGCCGAAGGACTTCATCAGCACGCTGCAGACCGTGGCCGCGGTCGGCGACGTGGTCGAGGTCGGTATCCCGTTCTCCGACCCGATGGCCGACGGCATGACGATCCAGCGCTCGAGCTTCGAGGCGCTGCGCAAGGGCGTGAGCCTGGCCTGGATCTTCGCTGAGCTCGAAAAGGCCGGCGGCTTCGACGCGCCCCTCGTCATGATGTCCTACCTGAACCCGCTGCTCGCGTTCGGTTACGAGCGGCTGGCCGACCGGGCACTCGAGACGGGCGTGTGCGGCTTCATCGTGCCCGACCTGCCGTTCGAGGAAAGCGCGGAGCTCCGCGCGGTCCTCGAGTCGCGGGGTCTCGGCCTGGTCCAGCTCGTTACGCCAGCGACGCCCGACGCCCGGCTGAAGACGCTTTGCGATGCATCGCGCGGTTTCGTTTACGCGGTCACGATCACGGGCATCACGGGCGGCGATGCCGGCCTGCCGGGCGATCTCGCCGGTTACCTGGACAAGGTCTCCGCTGTTGCCGGCATCCCGGTGTGCGCCGGTTTCGGCATCCGGCAGGCGAGCGACGTGGCCGCGGTGGGTGCGCACGCGGCGGGCGCGATCGTCGGCTCGGCACTGGTCGAGGTGCTGGAGCGCGGTGAGGACCCGAGCGGCTTCCTCACCTCGCTGCGATGAAGAAAGTCACCTCGGCCGACAGCGTAGTGATGATCAATCACTACAAGAACATCCTGGCAGCCGAGGGCATCCCCTGCCAGATCAGGAACGAGCACCTGAACCAGATCTTTGGGGAGATGCCGTTCACGGAGGTGTGGCCGGAGCTGTGGGTGCTGAAGGACATCGACTACGATCGCGCGAAGCAGCTCATCGATGCGACCATCGTCGACGAGAGCCCGAGCGCGCCGTGGCGCTGCGCGACGTGCGGCGAGGAGAACGAAGGCCAGTTCGCGGCCTGCTGGAATTGCGGCGCGACCTACGAATCGTAGGGTCGAGGTTCGAGAACCGGTCGGACGGTACAGGTTTGCATTGCAGGAGCGGGCCTCGGCCCGCGAAACGAATTAATGAAGATGCTCGAACTCAAAGTCCCGCCGGTTGCGCAGTTTCTCGCATTCGTTGTCGTGATGTGGCTGCTCGAGAAGTACCTGCCGGCGCTCTCATTCGAGATCCCTGCGCGCAGGACTCTCGTCGTCCTGTTCTTTTGCCTGGGCGGTATCGTCGCCGTTCCCGCGGTCGCCGCTTTTCGATCGTCGGGGACGACCGTGGACCCGCGCGACCCCGGGAAAGCGTCGCGGCTGGTCGTCCGCGGGATCTACCGGTACAGCAGGAACCCCATGTACCTCGGCCTCCTGTTCCTGTTGATCGCGTGGTCTCTCTACCTATCGAACCTGCTCGGGTTCGCCGGACTGCCGCTGTTCGTGCTCGCCATGAACCGCCTGCAGATCGGGCCCGAAGAGGCGGCCATGGAAGCGCAATTCGGCGACGAGTACCGGTCTTACCGGGAGTCTGTTCGGCGCTGGCTCTGAATGAGTTCGCGGCTCGAGAACCGCTCCTGCAGCGCGCGGTTCGTCCTGCAGGAGCGGGCCTGGGCCCGCGATCGCGGTTCGAGAACCGCTCCTACAATCGCGCGGCTCGGCCTGTAGGAGCGGGCCTGGGCCCGCGATCGCGGTTCGAGAACCGCTCCTGCAATCGCGCGGCTCGGCCTGTAGGAGCGGGCCTCGGCCCGCGATCGCGGTTAGCGATCAGGGCATGCCCCGGGCCAGCAGCCGCGTGCCCGCGATCTCGCTGCGCAGGATGGCCGACACCTTCTCCGGCTGCATCGGCCGGCTGATCAGGAAGCCCTGTGCCAGGTTGCAGTTGCAGCTCCTCAGGAAATCGAGCTGCGTGATGGTCTCCACGCCCTCGGCCGCCACCTCGATGTCGAGACCCTGTGCCATGGCGATGGCCGCGCGGACGATGCGCTGGTGACTGTCGTTGCGGTCGATGTCCGCGATCAGTGACTGGTCCAGCACGAAGCTGTCGACGAAGCCGTTGTCGAGCGACTCGAACGAAACGTCGCGGGTACCGAAGTGGTCGAGCGACAACCGCACACCGAGCTTGCGCAAAGCGCGCAACGTCTCGATCTCCGCCTTGCGCCTGTTCGGGAGATCGCCGTCACCGATCTCGAGCTCGATGCAGCCCGGGTCCAGCATGGTCTCTTCCAGCGAGCGGGCGACCGCATCCCGAAGGCGCTGGTGCATGAGTTGCTGGCGCGACAGGTTGATGGCGATGGACAGGTCCGGCAACTCGAAGCGCCGCTGCCAGCCCGCGAGCTGCCGGCATGCGGTGGCGATGACCCACTCGCCCGCGGAGTGGATCAGCCCGCTGGACTCGAGGATGGGCAGGAAGCGCGCCGGCGGCAGCAGGCCGAAGCGCGGGTGCTGCCAGCGCAACAGCGCCTCCAGCCCGATCAGGCGGCCCGTGGTGATATCGATCCGCGGCTGGTAGTGCAGCACGAACTCGTTGCGGACCAGGGCGTGCCGCAGCCCGACCTCCAGTTCCTCGCGCTGTTCGAGCCGCGCGTTGAGCGCCGTCGAGTAATAGTGGAAACGCCCGCCGCCGCTCTTCTTGGCTTCGTGCATCGCGATGTCGGCCGCCTTGACCAGGCGCTCGGCG
>DATIUU010000282.1:0-3596 GCA_035466635.1 Woeseiaceae bacterium | reverse complement strand
AGGCGATCCGGGAACTCCGTCTTCGGCCGGTAGGGCGCGAAGCCGGTACTGCGGTGTACCGCATGGTACCAGTGCGGCGCC
This sequence comes from Woeseiaceae bacterium, assembly GCA_035466635.1. GTDB lineage: Bacteria > Pseudomonadota > Gammaproteobacteria > Steroidobacterales > Woeseiaceae > UBA1847. The sequence goes on along the minus strand of DATIUU010000282.1, from coordinate 3,515 downwards.
CAGACGCCGTCTTCCGGCCGCGGACCGGCGTCCCAGCTCAGCATGGCCGGCGTGAACGGCAGTCCGACGTGCCCGCAGAGCTGCCGGAGTACGTCGCGGGGCGACGTGAGCAGTTCCCTCGAATCGAGAATGGCCGGTTGCTGCCCGGCTTCGAGCAGCTCGGAGAACAACTCCCACTGCCGCCGCAGGCCGGTATCGGCGAGCCGCGGCTCCGGCAGCTGGACCGATAACGACGGCAGCATGTCCCGGGGGGCGCGGATGAGGAAGATGTTGCAGGTCTCGCGCAGGAACCCGAGATCGATATCGACCAGGTGGTGCGCCATGTGCTTCATGAACAACCGCGGCTCGGGGTGCTCCGCCTGCCGACGAAGCAGTTGCCGCATCACGGCATCGCCGTCGCAATTCATCGCCGCGATAACATCGGCGCGTCCGGGGTGCTCGGCACCCGTGACCCGAAGATAGTGACCGTACAGCGGCTCATCGACCACGGCCACGTGCTCGTTCTGCGCGAAACTGTACATCAGCGCGGTCGAGACGTTTCGCGGTCCCGACCACAGGCACAAGGCGGTTGTCATGGCATTGCCCGGCGGGCCTCGCTATTACTGCGACCGCAGTTTACTGGCATAGTCCGCGCGGCGAAAATCGTTTCGCGTGGCGGCCGTCCGTGGCGGTCGCGCAGCGTCGGCGTCGTTTCATTGTGCGCTCCGTCACAAATTCAGGCGGGCACGCTGTGCCGGTCCTGCCGATTTAACTAAACTCCGGGTCATCGTCGTGGCTAGCGATGGACTACGCATGTTGAAGACCCTCATTTTCGGATTCCTCCTGGGCCTCGTCGGCACGGTGGCGGCAGCCTATTACGTGCCGGTCGTCGACCAGCATCGCGAGTCGTCCGTCATCTCGGTTGCACCCAACGGCGGCAATACCGAATCGTTTCGCATCAACATCCCCACCGATCGCATCATGGTCGGGGCACCGAGGCAGGCGGAGCCGCTGCCGCCGGGCTTGAACTGGCCGGCCGACGCACTGTTCGACGGCGTTCGTGTGGAGCTGTTCAAACTGAGAAATACCGAGGACGCCGTGGTCGGTGTCGCCAGCCGCATGGTGGCCGACAGCAACGCCATAGAGGACAGCGTCGAGTGGGTGTTGCACCTGCCGGCCAGGGGCACGTTCTATGCCGCCATGCCGGTGCAGCCGGCCGACGGTGTACGGCGGAAGGGAACGCTGCGGGCCGGAACCCGCGAATTCGGCCCGATGCAGGGCAAGGTCAGCGAGCGCTGGGTCGAGAATACGGACAATAACGAAGTCGACGCTCCCGACGGCTACATCGAGCTCGAGACGTCGTTCGTGGGCACCTTTTCGGACGATGTGACCGAAACCGCGCTGCAGGAGGGTGCACTGTGATCAAGTACGTCGCCGGATTGCTGCTCGGGATCGTGCTGGGCGCGCTTGCAGCCGCTACGCTGCTCTATTTCAACCCGCTCGCGGCGCGTAATCCGCTGTCGCCACTGTCCGTCAGCAACAACAAGATGCTGAGCCTCGGCTACTCGGCCGTGGCGACGGATTCGATCGTCTATACCAACGACGGCGAGTCACGGGTGAAGCCGTACCCGGAGAAGGTCCGTGAACTCTGGGAGGCTCCGATCAGGCACTCCGAGGTGCTGGTGACGGTCATAAAGGACAGCCGCAATGATCCCGCCGGCATCGGCATCAAGTTCTCGTCGGACTCGGAGCGCACGCGACTCATCAACGGCGAGGCGCTCGTCGACAGCGCCTGGCACATTCACCTGGTCGAACGCGGCAGCCTGTTCCTGGAGCAAACCGAGAACTACTGGAATTTCCTGCGCAACATCGTGCTTCCGGCGTACTGGAGCACGGCGAATCACTGGAAGGGCGTCTGGAACGGAAACATGACCGTCGGACCGGGCGCGCTCGGCACGGCGGCGGTCTCGGGCGGTACGGGTGAATTCGCCGGGCTGGAGTCCGAGGCGGTGGAGGCCTGGCATGCGAGCGCTTACTCGGTGTCGCAGGGGCCGGTCGCAATGGACGGGCGCCTGACTATCGACATCAGCGGCAATATCGAACTGACGGCCACCGACGTTGCCGGTCGCTGAATAGCGCCCCTCAGGTCAGATCCCCAAGTGGCACGCTCGTGTCGGCCAGGCGATCCGGCGCGACCCTCAGCCTCGCCGCGATCAGGGCCTTCGACTGCACGAAGTCTCGTGGCGCATTGATCGCATCGCAGGCGATGAGAACGCCGTCCCGCAGGTAGAGGCAGGAAAAGGAACGCGTTGCCGGCTCGCCCCGGATCACCGCCTCGTCGTAGCCTTCCGACAGCCCGGCGATCTGCAGCTTGAGATCGTACTGGTCCGACCAGAACCAGGGGACCTGCGCGTACTCGACGGGCTCGCCGCAAATATTCGCGGCCGCGGTCTTCGCCTGTTCGAGCGCATTGTGCACGGACTCGAGCCGGATGCGGCGGCCGTAGATGGGGTTGGGGTGCGACGTGCAATCGCCGACGGCGTAGATGGCGGGGTCCGCGGTCCGGCAGCGAGCGTCCACGACGATACCGTTGTCCACCTCGAGGCCGGCCGACGCCGCGAGCTCGGTATTCGGTACGATGCCGATGCCTGCGATCACCAGGTCTGCCGGAATGGACGCGCCGCCAGTCGTCTGCACCGCGCTGAGCTTTGCGTCGCCTTCGAACGCTTCGAGCCCCGTCGACAGCAGGAGATGCACACCGTGCGCCGTATGCTCTGCCTGGAAGAACGCCGAGACCGCGGGCGATACGACGCGGGACATTACCCGGTCCGCCATCTCGATCACGCAGACGTCGTGACCCAGCTGCCGGATGACCGCAGCCACTTCGAGGCCGATGTAACCGCCGCCGATGATGACGACGTTGCGTGCAGAATCGAGCGCCGCTCGGATCCGGGACACGTCATCGATGCCGCGCAGGTAATGCAGGCCGCGCTTGTCGCTCCCGGGCACCCGGATTGGCCGTGCGCGCGAGCCGGTCGCGAGAACCAGCGTGTCGTAAGGTATGCGTTCGCCGGTCGCCGTGGTCAGGTACCGCTGTTCGCGATCCACGGCGGTGATGCGCGTTTGCAGGCGCACGTCGATGCCCGGCGCGACATAGAAGTCCGCCGGTTTGAAATACAGGCGCTCGGGCGGCAGCTCCCCGGCGAGATACTTCTTCGAAAGCGGCGGGCGCTGGTAGGGCAGCCATGCCTCCTCGCCGACGAGCACGATGTCGCCGCCGAAACCCTTCTGCCGCAGCGAGGCGACGACCTGGCCGGCGGCGTGACCCGCCCCGGCGATTACGACTTGCTGCGCCACGGACCTGTTCCTTTAACGACTGTCAGATCGGTTCGAGTGGCCAGAAGAAGGGCAACAATATCATCACCGCGATGAATACCACGATGGTCAGCGGCACGCCGACCTTCAGGTAGTCGACGAACCGGTACCCGCCCGGGCCCATTACCAGGATGTTGGCAGGATGCGATATCGGGCTCGTA
>DATIUU010000281.1:0-3439 GCA_035466635.1 Woeseiaceae bacterium | reverse complement strand
TTCAGGCACAACTTCTTCCATGCGGACATGCATCCCGGGAATATCTTCGTGATCGTCGAGGATCCGGAGAACCCGAAGTACGCGGCCGTCGACTTCGGCATCGTCGGCACGCTGAACCCGGAGGACAAGCAGTACCTCGCCGAGAATTTCCTCGCGTTTTTCGAGCGCGACTACTACCGGATCGCCAAGCTGCACCTCGATTCCGGCTGGGTGCCGGAAGACACGCGCATCGACCAGCTCGAGACCGCCGTGAGGACGGTCTGCGAGCCGATCTTCAACAAGCCGCTTGCCGAGATCTCGTTCGCCCAGGTCCTGATGCGCCTGTTCCGCGTCGCCCAGCGGTTCAACGTGGAAATCCAGCCGCAACTGATCCTGCTGCACAAGACGCTGTTCAACATCGAGGGCCTCGGCCGCGAGCTGTACCCGGAACTCGACATCTTCAAGACGGCACGGCCGGTGCTGCGGCAATGGATGAACGAGCAGGTGGGCGCGCGCGCGATGATCGACGACCTGCGCGAGAACCTGCCGCAACTGCGACAGGCATTGCGGGAGCTGCCCGGCGTCATCCGCGAGCTGTCCGAGCGCGCGACGGCGGGCGACCTGTCGCTCGAACTGCGCTCCGCCGACATCGAGCGCATTCGCACGGAACTCGAGGGCCAGCGCCGGCAGCGCTACTGGCTGGCCGTCGCGATGACCAGCCTGCTCGCCGGCACCCTGGTGCTGACGCTGTACGGCAGCCCGGCGATCGGCGGCGGCCTGCTGGTCGCGGGCGCCCTCGCCGTCTACGCCGGCCGGCCGAACGCCTGAACCGGCGCGCACGATTCCCGGCCATCATGCTGCAGGTCATCGCGAGGGCAATCCTGAAAATCGGCGGCTGGCAGATGGTCGGCGAGCCGCCGGCCGCGAAGCGCGCGGTCGTCATCGCGGCGCCGCACACCTCCAACTGGGACGGTTTCTGGGCGCTCGTCTACAAGGTGGCGATGCAGCTCGATATCCATTTCTTCGCCAAGCAGTCACTGTTCTGGTTTCCGTTGAACATCCTGCTGCGCGCGCTCGGCGGCATCCCGCTCGACCGCAAGCGAGCCGGCTCTGCCGTCGACCAGGCGGTCGAGATGTTCGGGAACAACGAGTCGTTTTATTTCGGCCTCGCCCCGGAAGGGACCCGCAGCCGCGCGGAGCACTGGAAGTCGGGTTTCTACCGCATCGCCCAGGGTGCCGATGTGCCCGTCGTGCTGGGTTTCCTGGACTACGGCCAACGGCGTATCGGCATCGGCCCCACGCTGGCGCTAAGCGGCGACTGGCAGAAGGACCTCGACGCCTGCCGGGCGTTCTACAAGGACATCCAGGGGCGCTGGCCGGATAAGGCCGGCCCGGTGACGTTTCCCGGGGACCCGCGAACCAACAGGAAACGCAGGTAGGAGCGGTTCTCGAACCGCGAACCATCGCGGGCCGAGGCCCGCTCCCACCGTTCGCCCGTGCTCAATAGCGCCAGTTGACCTCCATGCCGAGCAGGCGGCCCTTCTGCATGGGTCCCGCCGTCCAGAGGCCGGCGATCGACGTCAGGTTGCCCCAGTTGGCTTCGTCGGTCAGGTTCTTGCCGTAGACCGAAACCTGCCAGCGATCGTCGGGCGAAAACCAGTTGAAGCTCGCGTCGACGCGGTCCTGGTCGTCGAAGATCTCCGTATTGGCGTCGTTGTAGGGGTGCCCCTCGCGGAAGCTGTAGCTGACGGCGACGTTGAACAGGCCCATCGACCCCGCCGGGATGTCCCAGGAGAAGCCGACGGTGTAGTTCGTCGGCGCGAGTCGCGGCAGGTCCGGGCCGATAACGGTCGTCGGCACGCCGGTCGCCGCTTCGAGCAACGCTTCGATCTGCGGCACGATCGGGTCGATGCGATCGTACTCGCTGTCCTGCACGCCCACCGACGCGTTGATGGAGAGCGTGTCCGTCAGCAACGCGACCAGGTCCAGCTCGGCGCCCTGGATCGTGACGTCGCCCGCATTGATCGTCGCCTGCAGCACGATAACGTCCGGGTCGCCGATATTCAGCTCGCGCTGCATGTCGGTGATCTCGTTGTAGAACGCGGCGACGTTCAGGCGCACGCGGCCGTCGGCGAAGTCCGTCTTGAGCCCGATCTCGTAGGTGTTGTTCTCTTCTTCGCGAGTCGGGCCGGGCGGAATGATGAAGGGCCGCGCGTTGCGGAAGTTGAAGCCGCCGGAGCGGTAGCCCTTCGACCAGAAGCCGTACACCTGGCCGCTGTCGCTGAAGTTCCACTGCGCGCCGAGCCTGGGCGTGAAGTTGTCCCAGTCACCCTCGAGGTTGTCGAAGGTGCAGTTGAACGTCACCACGTCGCGGCACGGGCTGCCGGGCGGCGCGGTAATGATCTGCGCCTTCTTGGATTCGTCCGTGTAGCGGATGCCCGCGGACAGCACCCAGCTGTCGCCGACGTAGAAGTCGTTGTTCCAGAAGATGCCGTAATTCTCGGCCTGCATGTCGCCGCCGAGTGCGACCGTCAGGTTGATGCCGGCGGGTGCCGGGCCCAGCGGCGGCGGCAGCCAGATGTAGCGTCCTTCGCGGTACTCCATGTCCTGGTCGAACCAGTAGAAGCCGATCGTCGTGTCCCAGTTCTCGCTGAGGCGCCCGGACCAGCGCAGCTCGTTGCTGATCTGGTCCTGCGACGTGAAGCCCGGTGCCGAGAAGATCGGCAGCAGCGTGCCGTCGATGTCGGCCGCCGAATCCGCGTCCACTTCCCGGTAACCGAGGATGTTCGTGATCGTGCCGCCGAAGGCGTCGAAGTTGACCTCGAGCGTCGACTGGTACCAGTCGATCTCGGTGAAGCCGATTTCATCGGACGTCGTGGTGAAGTCGGCAAGCGTCCCGGCGCGCTGGTCGGTGACGTTGGCCCACACGGCGCCGTCGCCTTCGGTCCTGCCGGACTCCAGGATCAGGGTGATGTCGGCATTCTCGCTCGGCGTCCAGACGAAGGTCGGCCGAATCAGCGTGGTCTCCATCTCGCCCACCTGGCCGCGGGTCGCCGGGTCGATGTAGAACGGCTGCAGCGGGTGCGGCGCCGGGAACACGACTGCCGCGGGATTCGCGGGAATCGACTGGTTGATGTTGTCGAAGTAGCCGTTGTCCTTGTCGTACAGCACGGCGACCTTGGCGGCCAGCCGGTCTTCGATCAGCGAGCCCTCGATCGCGGCCGCGATGCTGGTCTGGTCCTCGTCCGTCTGGCCGACGCGGACCCTGGCGCCGAACTCACCGTCCGGGCGCGCATTGCGCAGCAGCACCGCGCCGCCCGTGACATTACGGCCGAACAGCAGGCCCTGCGGGCCGCGCAGCACCTCGACGCTTTCGAGGTCGAAGGTGTCGAGCACCACGCCGTAGGTCGTGCCGAGGAAGACGCCGTCGACGAAAACGCCGACAGTCGGGTCCACCGAG
>DATIUU010000280.1:0-6275 GCA_035466635.1 Woeseiaceae bacterium | reverse complement strand
ATCAGCATGCGGTTGATCAGGTGCGACTGCCCGATGATCAAGCGGCTTGCGTGCGCTTCGAGTTGCTGGAATTGGTCTGCGACGCTCATCAATGGCTCCCGGGCCGGGTTGGGGCCCGACATTGTAGAGAGGATGCCTGTTGAGGCCAACTCGTCGCCCTGAATTTTGTCCATCGCCGGATCACTTCGGTAATAATGTCCTGCTCTGAGACAGTGTCGGGCAGGAAACATTGCAGGGATTTCGGACAAAAGCCGGTCTCGCCGCCGCGGCCGCCGCACTGGCGCTCGCGGGCTGCGGCGACACGCCGGAGCCGGCGGCGCGGCCGTCGCTGTTGCCGCCGGCGCCGGAGTCGGGCGACTGCGGCGAACGCGGCTATCTCCGCACCGACCTCTACGGCGAGTTTGCCGGCCCGGTCGACTGGTCGGCCGGCGACCTCGAATGCCAGGGTATGCCGCGCCCCGAAGGCAAGGGCGCGCGGCTGCGTTTCGCGCAGCCGTCGGCCGACCTGCCGCTCGCGATCATCGTCGCCCTGCCCGACCTCGAGCGCGGCGCGACGGCGCGCGAGCTCGGCAGTAACGTGACGGTCATCGAAGAAGGCGGTGGGCGCTTCTTCAGCACTTCCGGCCTCGGCAGTTGCTGGACCGACGTCCTGCAGCAGGAACGACTGGACGCGGGTGCGGACGTCTACTTCATTGCAGGTACACTCTACTGCATCGCCCCGCTGGCCGAGGTCAACGGCAACTCGAGCGTGATGCTGCGCGAACTGGCGTTCGGCGGATACCTCGACTGGGGCAACCGGTGAGGCTGGTACGCGCGCTCGTCCTCGCGCTCTGCCTCGCACCGTTCGGACTGCGCGCGCAGGAACCGCTCGACCAGTCGTTCGAGTCGGACGTGCTCGTGATCGTGGGCCGTTACGCCTGCCACCGGTTCGATATCTACCTGGCCGTCAGCCCGCCGCAGCAGCGGCGCGGGCTCATGTTCGTCCGCGACCTGCCCGCGCACACGGGCATGCTGTTCGTCTACGGCGACGAGAACTACCGCTCGATGTGGATGCGGAACACCTACATCCCGCTCGACATGGTCTTCGCCCGGCGCGACGGCAGCATCACGAACATCGCGCGCGACACGGTGCCGCTATCCGAGAAATCCGTCGTCTCGAGCGAACCCGCCACCTTCGTACTGGAGCTCAACGCCGGCACGACGGCACGGCTGTCCATCGACGAGGACAGCCGACTGCTATGGGAACCGGCGATGCAATAGCCGTCAGAGGACGGCGGCGACCGCGCGGGCGATATGGCCGACGTTGTCGGCCGTTATGCCGGCAATGTTGATACGGCTCGAGTCGACCATGTACACCGCGTGGTCCTTTTTCAGGCGCTGCACCTGCTCGGTCGACACGCCGAGAAAGCAGAACATGCCCTTCGCGCGGACGACGTGCGAAAAATCGTGTTCCGGCGCCTCGGCACGCAGGGCATCATCGAGTAACTGCCGCATCTGTTGCAGGCGGTCGCGCATCTCGCCGAGTTCCGCTTCCCAGCCGGCGCGCAACGCCGCGTCGTGGAGAATCGTTTCGACGATGGCGGCACCGTGATCCGGCGGCATGGAGTACATCGTGCGAACGAAATTGTTGGCCTGCGACTGCACGATATCGCGTGCGTTGCCGTCCGCGGTGACGACGAACAGGGCGCCGACGCGATCCCGGTAAAGGCCGAAGTTCTTCGAGCACGACGTGCAGACGACCATCTCGGGCACCCGCGCGGCGAGCTCGCGGACGATGAAGACGTCGCTATCCAGGCCCGTTCCGAAACCCTGGTAGGCGATATCGACGAACGGTAGCAGCTCGCGTTCGACGATCACGTCCGCAATGGCGCGCCACTGTGCCTCGTCGGGGTCGATCCCCGTCGGGTTGTGACAGCTGGCGTGCAGCAGCACGACGTCGCCCTTCGGGATGTCGTGCAGCGCGTCGAGCATCGCATCGAGGTCCAGCGTCTTGCGCTCGTCGTCGTAGTAGCGGTACGAGCGGAGTTCCAGTCCCGCGCCGCCCAGCAGGGGCACGTGGTTCGCCCAGGTGGGGCCGCTCGCCCACACGATTGCATCTTTCCGGGCGCGCAGGATGACGCCGGCGGCGACACGCAACGAGCCCGAGCCCCCGGGGGTCTGCAGCATGGCGATGCGATCACTGGCTGCCGCGCCCGCGAAGGTCAGGTCGCGCATGGCCTCGTTGAAATCCGGGGAACCCGCCGAACCGATATACGTCTTCGACACCTGGGATTCGATGAGCCGCCGCTCGGCTTCCTTGACGACATCGAGGATGGGCGTTTCCCCGGCCGCGTTGCGATACACGCCGATGCCGAGATCCACCTTGGTCTCGCGCGGGTCGTTCCGGTACTCGGCGATCAGGCCGATGATGGCGTCGGGTGGCAGTAGCTGCAGCGATTCAAACAACAGGCGTCTCCGGGCTGTTTTCAGGTTTCGTGAATTTTACACACGCAGAGCGTAATCGCTTCTTTTTTCCCGGCGCAACAAAAAACGCCGGCACGAGGCCGGCGTTTCGTTACTCAGGCAGTCCAGGATCAGGACTTGGGCGCCCAGACGCTGCACCAGCCATTCGCGTTGACGAGCTTGCCCGGGAAGATCTGGCACTGCAGCCAGCCGTCCTTGGGCTCGCCCTGTGCGAGCGCACAGTTCGAACAGGTCTGCACTTCTGCAGGATTCGCGCGGGTCGACGGGTCGACCGTGCTCGCATCGTGGGTGTATTTCATGCCCATCGCCATCGGATCGTCTTCCGAGAGTTTCGGCATGTCCTGTGCGCGGGCCGAGCGACCCGGCTGCACGAGAACACCGGCAGCGGCGACGGCGGACAATTGTATGAACTTACGGCGTGCGATTTTGCTCAACGGACTCTCCTCGATACTTTATTTCAGTTTTCGGCCGGAATGTGCCCAGCGCGGCTCATTCTAAACCAGATACAAATCCAGCGCCGCATTCTACCTATCGAACCTGAACGGCAGCATAACGGCAAATACCTATCGGTCGGCGGGAAAATGAGAACGATTATCATTTGTGGCAGCACGCCCGGGCCCGTGACCCCATCGCGGTTCGGGAACCGCTCTTACGGACTCTGTGTCGGCTCCCCGAACAGCCAGCGCTCGATGGGCTTCTTCAGGTAGCGCGGAAACAGCACGAAGGCGGCGACCAGCGCGACCAGGCCCGCGGGCGGCCACAGCTGCACGACATACATCGGCCACAACAAGGCGCGCACGAAATTGATCATCGAGTCGATGACGAACTGGATGCCGAAGGCGACGAGTTCCGAACTCAGGACGTTGTTCATCGCAACGAACTGCGGGATGTCCTCGACGACGGCCTCCCGTATCTCGAAGTACAGGAAAGCGGCGGCGAAGCCCACCGCGTAGAGACCGCCGCCGCGAACGTCCCACACCCGGCGAAACCAGGCGCGGAACCAGCCGTGGGCTTTATCCGGCAGGCCGCCGGGGCGCGTCACCGCGTCGCGGCCGAGTTCACCCGCCGCGCGGAGGTTCTCGCCGACACGCCGCCCGAGCGGCTTGCGCGGCTTGCGCGGCGCGGGCGGCGGCTTGTTCGAATCAGCGCTTGTCAAGCTTGTGGATCTTCGTGCCTTCGAGCGTCAGGTTGTACATCAGTCCCTTGGACCCGAAGATGAACCCGACGACCGGATCCTTGATGTTCTTGGAGTCGATCGTCTTGCCGGCACCGATGTCGATCAGGGCAACCGAACCGTCGATGCCGACCTTCCAGCCCTCGCTGTTGCGGAACTGGTCCAGCGACTCCTTCGTCATGAACACGATGACGATCGAGCGCGCCTGCGCGCCGAGCTGGAAGCCGACCGAGCCGCTCGCGGTGCGATAGTAGTCGACCACCTCGTTGCCGATCAGCAACGCGCCTTCACCCGTTTCGCCGCCGATGCCGACGCCGACCTTGTACACCTTCGGGAACACGAGGTAACCGGCCGCCTGCTGCAGGAACACCTCCGCGCCGTTGACGTTGTTCTTGAATTCCTCGATGGCCTCCTTGACGCGTACGTCGATTTCCGCGGCGGATGCGGCCAACGCGGCCGGCGAGATCGCCATCGCGCCCAGGAGGCCGAAAGCAAATACGAGCTTGAAGAGTCTGGTCATGTCCTGGTCCTGTGTGGTTCTTTCGCTTGTGCTGCGCGCACAGTTTAACCGCGCGCGGCTGAATTCTCACTGAACGGGGCGGTACCGGATGAACGCGACCAGCAGCGCCCGCAGCGTATCGCGCAGCCGGCGCGCGCGGGCAGCGTCGAATTGCAGCGTTTCCTCGTCCATGTAGGCGCGCTGCGCCAGCTCGAGCTGCATCGCCTGCACGCCATTGGCCGGCTTGCCATAGTGGCGCGTAATGTAGCCGCCGCGGAACCGGCCGTTCAACACGGATTCGTACGGGCTTGCCGTTGCGATGCCGTGGAGTGCCTGCGCAAGCCCGGGATCGCAGCTGCGGTCGTCGAAACTACCGAGGTTGAGCACCGGCAGTTCGCCGTCGAAGAGCCGCGGCACCCGGCTCGGAATCGAGTGCGCGTCCCAGAGGAAGGCACAGCCGTGACGCGCACGAAGCTCGTCGAGCGCCAGCTCGAGCCGCGCATGATACGGCCGCCAGTAACGCCCGGTGCGTTCGGCGACCTCGGCCCCCGGCACGGGCGCGTCTTCCCGGTACAGCGCCTCGCCGGCGAACGTGTACTGCGGGCAAAGCCCCGTCGACACCTGGCCGGCGTACAACGACCCGTTGTCCGGCGGCCGGTTGAGATCGACCACGTAGCGCGAATACTCCGCCACCAGCAGCGAGGCTCCGAGCTCCCGCGCGAAGTCGTAGAGCTCGGCTACGTGCCAGTCGGTATCCGGAATCGCGAGCCCGGCAGCCGTCATCCGTGCCCGCTGCGCGTCCGGGATCAGGCGGCCGTCGTGCGGCACGCTGACCAGCAGCGGCGAATCACCCGCGACGAAGCGGTAGACGTCGCTCATGCACCGAGGCTCGGCAGCACCGACGCCGCGTGCTCGCAGAATTCGCCCGAATCGATCATCGCCGACAAACGCGCGATGTCGCGCGACAGGGAGCGGTCCGCGGTGTAGCTCGGCGACACGCTGCGGACGGCCGCAAGGGTCTTCTCGATCGGCGGCGAGCTCTGCTTCGGGCGGTGGAACTCGATACCCTGCGCGGCCGCCAGCAGCTCGATGGCGACGATGTCGGCGGTGTTCTCCAGCATCGCGTGAAGCCGATGCGCCGCAAACGTCGCCATGCTCACGTGGTCTTCCTGGTTCGCCGACGTCGGGATGCTGTCGACGCTCGCCGGGTGCGCGAGCGACTTGTTCTCCGACGCGAGCGCCGCGGCGGTTACCTGCACCATCATGAAGCCGCTGTTGAGTCCGCCCTCCCTGACCAGGAACGCGGGCAGGCCACTCATGTGCTCGTCCACCAGCAGCGCAATGCGCCGTTCCGAGAGTGCACCGATTTCCGCGATTGCCAGCGCGAGGTAGTCGGCGGCAAAGGCCACGGGCTCGGCGTGGAAGTTGCCGCCCGAGAGCACGGCGTGCGACTCGGCGAACACCAGCGGGTTGTCGGTGACTGCATTCGCCTCGATCTCGAGCACCTTGCAGACGTGACGCAGGACGTCCAGGCATGCGCCGATCACCTGCGGCTGGCAGCGTATCGAGTACGGGTCCTGGATGTGCTCGCACTCGAGGTGCGACGCGCGAATCTCGCTGTCGCGCATGAGTTGCCGCAGCACGCCGGCGACGGCCGTCTGCCCGCCGTGCCCGCGCACGCTGTGAATGCGGCGGTCGAAGGGCGTATCGCTTCCCTTGACCGCATCCGCCGCCATGGCTCCGGCAACCAGCGACGCCGCCAGCACATTCTCGCAGCGGAATACCGCCGCCAGGGCCAGCGCTGTCGATACCTGCGTGCCGTTGAGCAGTGCGAGCCCTTCTTTCGGCGCCAGCCTGATCGGTTCGATACCCGCGTGTGCGAGCGCCGCCTGCGCGGTGACCAGCTCGCCGTTCACTTTCGCCTCGCCGATGCCGATCAGTACGCCGGCCATGTGCGCGAGCGGCGCAAGGTCGCCCGAGGCACCGACCGAGCCCTTGGCGGGAATCCGCGGGTAGACGTCGTGGTTGATCAGCGCGCACAGCGCGTCGACCAGTTCGAGCCGCACGCCCGAGAAACCTTCGGCGAGCGCGATCACCTTCATGAGCATGATCAGGCGCACGATGTCGTCGTCGAGGTCT
>DATIUU010000279.1:0-7713 GCA_035466635.1 Woeseiaceae bacterium | reverse complement strand
GCAGCAGCTTCGCGTAGTTGATGGCCGCGAACAGCAGCACCGTCGTCGCGACGAAGTCGGTGCGATCGAGCGGCCGTCGCAGGAGGTACATGCTGATCGGCGGTCCGCCGGCATGGGCGATGAAGCTCGTGAATCCGCCGGTCGCGCCCGCGGCAATTCCCACGCACGGCGGAAAATGCGGCAAGGCCGAGTCCGGCTTGCGGCGCGTCGAGTAGACGTAGTGCAACGTGAAAGCGATTGCGACGACGCCGACGATGATCCTGACGGTCGCGGCGCTCATGAAACCGAACAGCAGTGCGCCGGCGGCGACGCCGATCATCGACGCGGGCACGAGGATTCGGAGCTCCGGCCACAACCACCGGCCGCGGTAAGCCCACAGGCCCACGATGTCCATGAGGCACAGGATCGGCAGCAGCACGGCCGCGGCCTGCAGCGGCGAGACGACCAGCGCCATGAGCGGCACGGCGACCACGCCCAGGCCGCCGCCGAAGCCGCCCTTCGCGATGCCGAACAGCAGCACGGCAGGGACGGCAGCCGCGTAAAACCAGGGGTCTGTGATCAAGGGCTGCTCCAGCCGCGCATACTGACCGGCCCGGGTGATTCATGCTTTAATCGGGGCCGGCGGACGATCGTAAACAATAGTGAAACTCATTATTCGACACAATTCCGTGGGGCTCGAGCTGGCGCGAGAGGAAATCGAAACCCTGCGGACGCAAGGCGTCGTCTCCGCGCGAACCGGTTTTCCCGGCGGGCGTGAGTTTCGCTACGAAGTCGAAAGCAGTCCCGCGAGCGTGGCGCCCGCCGCGTTCTTTTCGGACAACGTGCTCACGGTGCGCGTGCCGGAGACGAGCGTCCTGGCCTGGGCAACGACCGAGCTGGCCGCCATCGAAGGCGAGCAAGTGCTGGTCGATGGCGAGAAGCTCGCCATCGTCGTGGAAAAGGACGCCGGCTAGTGTACTCCGCCGCGCTACGTCGGCTTCGACCGGGCCTCGATCGACTATCTCGAACAGCTCGCCGCCAAAAACGACTGCGAGTGGTTCGCGCGGAACAAGGCGCGTTACGATGAGCAGTTACTCGACTTGGCGCTCAGGTTCATCCAGGCCATGCAGGATCCCCTCGCGCAGATCGCGCCGCGATCCACTGCGATCCCGCAGCGCGTCGGTGGTTCCCTGGTGCGGGTGTATCGCGATACCCGCTTCTCGAAAAACAAGCGGCCTTACAAGACCAACAACGGGATCCGGTTTTGCCATTCATGCAGTTCCTGTGCAAAGCGGTCGGTGTGCCTTTCCAGAGGGATGAAGCGATGACGGTCTTCAGTAACCCGGCGTTCGACAATCACGAGCGCGTCCTTTTCTGCCGCGACGAAGCGACCGGTCTTTGCGCGATCATAGCAATCCATTCGACGGCGCTCGGACCGGCGGCCGGCGGCACGCGCCTCTGGACCTACGGCAGCGACGACGAGGCGCTGTACGACGTGCTGCGTTTGTCGCAGGGCATGAGCTACAAGAACGCGATGGCGGGTCTCAGGTTCGGCGGCGGCAAGGCCGTCATCATGAAGACAGCCGACTACGCCGCGAGCGATGCACTGTTCGAGCGCTTCGGCGAGTTCGTCGACACGCTCGGCGGCGACTACATCACGGCGGAAGACGTCGGCATGAGCGTGGAGATCATGGAGACGATCGCGCGCCGGACGCGTTACGTCTCGGGCCTGCCGTTGAAGTCGGGCAAGGCGGGCGGCGATCCGTCACCGAAAACCGCGTACGGAATTTACTGCGGCATCGAGGCGGCGGCGAAGGCCAGGCTCGGACGCGATGGCCTGGACGGGATCCGGGTCGGTGTGCAAGGCGTCGGGCACGTCGGCTATTACCTGTGCAAACTCCTGCACGATGCAGGGGCAACGCTGCTCGTGTCGGATCTCGACGAGTCCCGGGTCGATCGTGTCTGCGGCGAATTTGCAGCGGAGCGCGTATCGAGCGCCGATATTCTCCACGCGGACGTCGACGTCCTGGCGCCCTGTGCGCTCGGCGCGGTGTTCCACCAGGAATCGATTCCGGGCATCAGGGCCCGCATTATCGCCGGCGGCGCCAACAACCAGCTGCAGAGCCCCGAAGACGGCCGGCGCCTCGCGGACGCCGGCATTCTGTATGCGCCCGATTACGTGATCAATGCCGGCGGTATCATCAATGTCGCCTGCGAGTACTTCGGCGACGTGGGTGACGAAGGTGTCATGGAACTCGTCGCACGGATCGGCCCGCGCCTAACCGGCATATTCGAGGAAGCCGCCCGCACCGGCGAGCCGACGAACGTCATCGCCGACCGGCAGGCGCGCAAGATTATCGCCGACGCCGCCTGAGACGCTTCAGCCCGCGAGGACTTTGCGCAGTTCGCGCAGCAGGGTCTTCGGGTTGGGCCGGTCGATAATGTGCTTCGACAGCTCGACGTAGCGGATGATGCCGTCTGCGTCGATAACGAGCGACGCCGGCCAGGTCGTGTCGCTGCCGTACTCGCGGTAATAGTCTTTCGGCACGGCGGACTCGAGCAGCAGCCCCAGCTTGCGCGTCGCCGCGAGGGTTTCGTCGAGCCAGAACTCGAATTCCACGTCGAAGAAGCGGGCAACGCGCTGCGTCGTTTCCTGCGGCCTGGGCGTGACCAGAACGAGTCGTGCGCCGAGGTCCACGATGTCCTTGTAGTAGCCGACCAGGTTCTTCACCTGGCGGCTGCAGAACGGGCACCAGTTGCCGCGCACGAATATCATCACGACCGGCGTGCCGCAGAGCTCCCGCGTGTGCCGCGGGTTGCCCGCTTCGTCGAGCGCGGTAAATTCCGGCAGCGGCCTTCCGCGGCGCAGCTGCTCGGGGACCGGTCTTGCCCCGTGCGTGCGGTAATACAGGTAAGCGGCGGCCGCGAGCAGCAGCACGACGACCAGGCCGATCCATGCGCCGGTCACGCGGCACCCCCGTGCGCCGTCTCGCGCATTGTCAGTACGATCTTGCCCATGTGGCGGCTGCTCTCCATCAGTTCATGCGCCGCCGGGGCAGCGTCCAGCGGGAACGTTGCGTGAATAATGGGCCTGACGCGCCCGGATTCAAGCAACGGCAGCACGTTGCGTTCGACATCGGCGGCGATGCGCGCCTTCTCCGCCACGCTTTGGGGCCTGAGTGTCGACCCGGTAACCGTCAGCCGGTTGGCGAGGACGACGCGCAGGTCGACTTCCGCCCGGGGTCCCTTGAGGAAGGCGATGATGGCGTAGCGGCCGTCCCGGGCAAGGCACTCCAGGTTCTTCTGCGTGTACGGGCCGGCGACCATGTCCAGCAGCACGTCCACCCCGCGGTCGCCGGTCTGCTCCCGCACGCCCGCCTGCCAGTCGTCGTTGACGTAGTTGAACGCGCGGTCGGCGCCGAGTCGTTCGCAGAAGCGGCATTTCTCGTCGCTGCCGGCCGTCGTCAGCACGGTGCAGCCGTAGGCCCGGGCGAGCTGGATGGCGGTGGTGCCGATCCCGCTCGATCCGCCGTGCACCATGAAGGTCTCGCCGGCCTCGAGCCGGCAGCGCGTGAATACGTTGTACCAGACCGTGAAGAAGGTCTCCGGGATCGCTGCCGCTTCGACAAACGAAAAGCCTGCCGGGACCGGCAGGCAATGGCTGCCGTCGGCCACGCAGAATTCCGCGTAGCCGCCGCCGTGGGTCAGCGCCATGACGGCATCGCCCGCTTGCCAGCGGCTCACGTCACTGCCGACGGCGACGATCTCGCCCGCAGCCTCGAGCCCGGGCAACGGGCTGGCTCCGGGCGGGACGGGGTACCTGCCGAGGCGCTGCAGCACGTCGGGGCGGTTCACGCCGGCCGCGGCGACACGGATCAGTACCTCCGACGGGCCGGGCCGCGGGAGGGGCACGTCGATCATGCGGAGTACCGCGGGTCCTCCCGGTTCCCGGATGCAGACCGCTTTCATCATCGGCGGAATGGACTCGGCCATTGTGCGCCCCATTCGACGTGGACAGCGTTGATGTTATGTGCATACTGACACGCCCGGCAAATCGAAAGATGACGGTGATGGGTGACAATCCGATCTTGTGGGAGCCGAGCGACGAGAGACGCCGATTGTCGGCGATGTACCGGTTCATGCAGCAGCAGGGCTTCGACGACTACGATTCCCTGTACCGGTGGTCGATCGACGACGCGGCGGCGTTCTGGCGGGCGCTGTGCGATTTCTGCGCTATCCGCTTCACGACACCGCCCCGCGCGATACTGAAGCGTCCCGACAACATCATGGATGCGGGCTGGTTCGACGGCGGCGAGCTGAACTATGCCGAACACCTGCTGCGCCACGAGGGCGGGCGCGAAGCCCTGGTCTTCTCCGCGGAGGACGGCACGCGGCGCGCGCTCGGTTTCGATGAGCTGCGCGACGCCGTTGCCGGCGTTGCGGCGGGCCTGAAACGCGCCGGGGTCGTCAAGGGCGATCGTGTCGGCGGCTACCTGCCGAATTGCCCGGAGGCCATCGTCGCGATGCTGGCGACGACCAGTATCGGCGCCATCTGGTCGTCGTGTTCGCCGGACTTCGGCGTGACCGGGGTGATCGACCGCTTCGGGCAGATCGAACCGAAGGCGCTGTTCACGGCCAACGCCTATTTCTACAACGGCAAGCGCTTCGACTGCCTCGATACGGTGGCGCACATCGTCGCCGCCATCCCGTCGATCGAGCAGACAGTCGTGGTGCCGTTCGCGGAGGGTGCGATCGATACGTCCGGCATCCCAAACGCCGTGCTGTTCGACGCGTTCGCGGTCGCCGGTGCCGGCCTCGAGTTCGAGCCCGTCGCCTTCGGCCACCCGCTGTTCATCATGTACTCGTCCGGCACGACCGGCGTGCCGAAATGCATCGTCCACGGCCACGGCGGCACCTTGCTGCAGATCGTCAAGGAGCACGTGCTGCACTGTGACATCGCCCCCGGCGACCGCCTGTTCTACTTCACGACCTGCGGCTGGATGATGTGGAACTGGCTCGCGACGGGGCTCGCGACGGGCGCGACACTGGTCCTGTTCGACGGCTCGCCGTTCTGCAACGATGGCCGCGTCCTGTGGCAGATGGCCGAACGCGAGAAGCTCACTGTTTTCGGCACCAGCGCCAAGTACATCTCCGCGCTGCAGAAAGCGGGTGTGCGGCCGCGCGACGAGTTCGATCTTGCCGAACTCCGCGCCGTGCTGTCCACCGGCTCGCCGCTCGCCCCCGAGAGTTTCGACTACGTCTACGACGCGATCGGTACGGACCTGCAGCTGTCGTCGATCGCGGGCGGGACCGACATCATCAGTTGTTTCGTCCTGGGCAACCCGACGCTGCCCGTGCGCCGCGGCGAGATCCAGTGCAGGGGCCTCGGCATGGCGGTGGAGTTCTTCGACGACGACGGCAACGCGTTGCTCGAGCAACGCGGTGAACTCGTTTGCACGCGGCCGTTCCCCTCGGCGCCGGTCGGCTTCTGGAACGATGCCGGCAACGCGAGGTACCGGGCCGCGTATTTCGAGAAATACCCGGGCGTGTGGGCGCACGGCGACTTCGCCGAGCTGCGCCGCACCGGCGGCGTCGTCATTCACGGGCGCTCGGACGCAGTGCTGAACCCCGGCGGCGTGCGCATCGGCACGGCCGAGATCTACCGCCAGGTGGAGAAGCTGGACGAGGTCGTCGAGAGTATTGCCGTGGGCCAGGACTGGGAGGACGACGTCCGGGTCGTGCTGTTCGTGGTGTTGCGCGAGGGCGTCGAACTCGACGACTCCCTGCGCGGCCGCATACGGCGCGTGATCCGTGAGAATACGACGCCGCGGCACGTGCCGGCGAAGATCATCGCGGTCCCCGAGATTCCGCGTACCACGAGCGGCAAGATCGTGGAGATCGCGGTGCGCTCGGTGATCCACGGCGAGAAGGTCCGCAACACCGAGGCGCTGGCGAACCCGGAGGCGCTGCGGCACTTCCGCGACATCCCCGAACTGGGCACGGAGTGACGAAGATGACGCAGCAATACCTGCTGGCGATCGACCAGGGCACGAGCAGCAGCCGCACCGTTGTCTTTGACGAGCGCGCAACGGTCGTTGCTACCGCGCAGCAGGAGTTCCGCCAGATCTATCCGCAGTCCGGCTGGGTCGAACACGATCCCGAGGAGATCTGGGCATCGGTCACCGGCACCATGCAGAAGGCGCTCGGCGATGCCGGGATCTCGATGCGCCAGGTTGCCGGTATCGGCATCACCAACCAGCGCGAGACGACGCTGGTATGGGACCGGCGCAGCGGCGAGTGCGTTTACAACGCGATCGTCTGGCAGGACCGCCGCACGGCGGCCTTTTGCCGCGAACTGCGGAGCCGTATCTCCGACGATGCCGTCGCCACGAAGACCGGGCTGCGCCTCGACCCGTATTTCTCGGCGACCAAGGCGGCATGGATCCTCGACAACGTGGCGGGTGCGCGGCAGCTCGCCGAGGCCGGCCACCTGGCGTTCGGCACGGTGGACAGTTTCCTGCTGTGGCGCCTGACCGGCGGCGCCGTGCACGCCACCGACGCGACCAACGCATCGCGCACGATGCTGTTCGACATCCACACGCAGCGCTGGGACGACGAGCTGCTCGACCTGCTGCGGATACCGGGCAGCATGCTGCCCGAGGTGCTCGACTGCGCGGCGGAGTTCGGCAATACCGTGGAAGAGGGCTTTGGCGGCATCGCTCCGGTCTGCGGCATCGCCGGCGACCAGCAGGCGGCGCTGATCGGGCAGGCCGGTTTCGAGTACGGCATGACCAAGAGCACTTACGGTACGGGCTGCTTCGTGATCGCCAATACCGGCGACACGGCATTGCAGTCGCACAACCAGCTGCTCACGACGATCGCCAGCCGTGTCGGCGGCGAGGTGTGCTACGGCCTCGAGGGCAGCGTGTTCGTGGCGGGCTCGGCCCTGCAGTGGCTGCGCGATGAACTGCGCATCATCGATTCCGCGCCGGAGTCGGAGACGGTGGCCGAGCGCACCGGCATCGTGGACGACGTCTACGTCGTGCCGGCGTTTGCCGGCCTCGGCGCACCGTGGTGGGACCCGGACGCGAGGGGCGCGATCGTGGGCCTGAGCCGCGGCAGCGGACGCGACCGGATCGTGACGGCGACGCTGCAGGCGGTTGCGTACCAGACGCGCGATCTGTTCGACGCGATGGCCGACGACGGTATTGCGCCGAGCGTGCTGCGTGTCGACGGCGGCATGGTCGGCAACGACTGGTTCCTGCAGTTTCTGGCCGACATCCTGGACGTCCGGGTGGAGCGCCCCGCCAACGTCGAATCGACGGTGCTCGGGGCCGCCTACCTGGCGGCGCTGCAATGCGGGCTGATCGACCACTTGCAGGCGGCGTCAAAGCTGTGGCGCTGCGACGCCGTGTTCGAGCCGCGGATGTCGGGCGATCAGCGCGAGGCGCTGCTTTCGGGCTGGGCGGCGGCGGTCGCGCGGGTCCGGGGCGACAGGTAACCCTGGAACTGCAGCGTGGATTGCCGCCAGCCGCGGTCCTCCACGAACGCACGGCAGTCGCGGCGATCCAGTTCGAGTGCGCGCCGACAGGCGCGTTGCAGGTCCTCGTCGAGGATTCCCACCCGCTCCGAGCCGATGACGTCGATGGGTCCGTCGACCGGGAAGGCGGCCACCGGCAGGCCGCAGGCCATCGCCTCGAGCATGACGATGCCGAACGTATCCGTGCGGCTCGG
>DATIUU010000278.1:0-2107 GCA_035466635.1 Woeseiaceae bacterium | reverse complement strand
CATCGTCGTTGCCGAACGGGACGTCGAGGGCATGGCC
The DNA here is from genome assembly GCA_035466635.1 of Woeseiaceae bacterium. Taxonomy (GTDB): domain Bacteria; phylum Pseudomonadota; class Gammaproteobacteria; order Steroidobacterales; family Woeseiaceae; genus UBA1847. The sequence goes on along the minus strand of DATIUU010000278.1, from coordinate 2,070 downwards.
TGGACCACGAAACTCGTCGCTTACAACAGCCTGTCGGACAAGAGCGCGATGTCCTACGCCATCTACAGTACCGGCGAGACCGACTACGAAGTGCCGGTCCGCGATTACGGCATCGAGCTCCGATACCGGCGCCAGATCTCGCGTGAGTGGCTGTTCATCGAGCTGCTGACCTACATGAACTGGCCGCGCGACTTCCTGATCGAGGAGCGCGAGCGCAACATCGGCATCGGCATCGAGTTAGAGATGCAGTTCGGCGAATGGCCGGGACGGCGGCCGCCGCAACAGGATTGACGGGAGCGGGCCGCAGATGACGATCGACGGGCTCACGCGGGTAGTCGCGCTTTTGCTCATACTCGGCGTTGCCGCCTGCACGCAGGATGCCGCCGAACCGGCTGCCGCGGCCGACCCGGAGCGGGCGCGGCTCGCGGCACGCGCGGCGCGCGTCGAGATCATCCGCGACGACTTCGGGGTGCCGCACGTCTACGGCAAGACCGACGCCGATGCCGTCTTCGGCATGCTGTACGCCCAGGCCGAGGACGACTTCCCGCGCATCGAGCGGAACTACGTCTGGGCCATCGGCCGGCTGGCCGAGCTCGAAGGCGAGGGCGCGATCTTCAGCGACCTGCGGGCGCGCCTTTACATGACCGTCGATGAAGCAAAGACTGCCTACGCATCCGCGCCGGGCTGGCTCCGCGCGCTGTGCGACGCCTGGGCCGACGGCCTCAACTACTACCTTGTGACGCACCCGGAGGCGCAGCCGAAGCTGCTGACCCGCTTCGAGCCCTGGATGCCGATGTTCTTCAGCGAGGGCTCGATCGGCGGCGACATCGAGCAGGTACCCGTGGAGCGGATCGCCCGTTTCTACGGCGGCGCCGAAGTAACGATCGCCGCGGCGCGGGACATCGAGGCCCGCTATGCGCCCGCGGGCGGCTCGAACGGCTTCGCGATCGCGGGCGAGCGGACGCGATCGGGCAACGCGATGCTGCTGATCAACCCGCACACGTCGTTCTATTTCCGCGGCGAGGTGCACGTGGTCAGCGAGGAGGGTCTCGATGCCTACGGCGCGGTGACCTGGGGGCAGTTCTTCGTCTACCAGGGCTTCAACGCCAGGACCGGCTGGATGCACACCTCGACCCGTGTCGATTTCATCGACGAGTTCGTCGAGGACGTCAGCCGCGTGGACGGCAAGCTCGTGTACCGTTACGGGGAAGAGACGCGCCCGGTGGAGGTCTCCGAGGTAACGCTCAGGTACAAAACGGATGACGGCATTGGCGAGCGCACGTTCACGACGTACCGCACGCACCACGGCCCGGTGACGCACGCGATCGACGGCCAATGGGCCGTGACGAAGATCAACTGGGACCCGGTGAACGCGCTGGTCCAGTCCTTCACGCGGACGAAGCTCGCCAACTACGCGGCGTTCCGGGAGATGATGAACATCCGCACCAACTCGTCCAACAACACGGTGTTCGCGGACGCCGAGGGCAACATCGCCTACTTCCACGGCAACTTCATCCCGCGGCGCGACGCGCGCTTCGATTACTCGCAGCCCGTCGACGGCAGCGACCCGGCAACGGACTGGCAGGGACTGCACACGGTCGACGAGACGATCACGATCCTGAACCCGCCGAACGGCTGGCTGCAGAACGCGAACTCGACGCCGTTTACCGCCGCCGCAGAATTCAGCCCGAAGCGCGCGGACTATCCCGCCTACATGGCGCCGGACGACGAGAACTTCCGCGGCGTGCACGCCGTGCGCCTGCTCGCAGACGTGAACGACCTGACCCTCGACGGCTTGATCGAACTCGCGCACGACCCCTGGCTGCCCGGCTTCGAACGACTGATCGGCGGGCTGCTCGAGGCCTGGGACCAGGCGGAGGAGCGCGACGCCGCGCTGGCGGAGCCGATCGAGGTGCTGCAAGCCTGGGATCTCTCGACCGGCAAGGACTCGGTGGCCATGTCGCTCGCGCACTTCTACGGCATGAACTACCTGGCGCGGGTCACCTTTGCCGAAGGCATGAGCGAGATGCAGCGGATCAACTGGCTGGGCACGGCAACCCCGCCGGGGCA
>DATIUU010000277.1:0-3695 GCA_035466635.1 Woeseiaceae bacterium | reverse complement strand
GGCGGCCGCCCGCGCGGTGCGCGACGCGCTCGAAGACGCAGGAGTGGCAATCCGTGCCTGCGCATGACGAACCGACGGCATCGAGTGTGCGCGTCTATAGCTGCGGCGACGACCTCGTTGCCGCCGACTGCACGGATACGCGCTCCGCGCAGGCACTCGCCGATCACCTGCGCGAGTCCGGGGACTGGCTCGAGTGCGTCGCGGGGATCGCGAGCTGCGTGGCGCAGTTCGACCTTGCCGCCGTGACCGCGGAGCACGCCGAACGGCGCCTGCTGGCGGCGCTGCAGTCCGTGCCCGCGGCCCGCGACGAGGAAGCGGAGCTCGTCGACGTGCCGGTCTGTTACGGCGGTGACCACGGCCCGGATCTGGACGACGTCTGCCGGCGCCTGGGCGTGGACCGCGAGGCCTTTATCGACGGCCACACCGGCGGCGAGTACCGGGTGGATATGCTCGGTTTCACCCCCGGCTTTGCCTTCATCGGCGGTTTCGAGGCCGCACGGGGGGTGGGGCGACGGCCGCAGCCCCGCGTGCGGCTGGAGCCGGGCTCGATCGGTGTCGCGGGTGGCAGGACGGGCATCTACACGTTGCCCGGTCCGGGCGGCTGGCAGATCATCGGCCGTACGCCACTGAAGCTGTTCGACGCCGGCGCGGAACAGCCCTTCCTGCTGCGCGCGGGCATGCGCGTGCGTTTCGTCGCGATCAGCGCTGCGGAATTCGACGCGCGGTGCCCGGCATGACGGTCCGGGTACTGAAGCCCGGCCTGCAGACGACCGTCCAGGCGGGTCCGCGGCGCGGCCGGCGCCACCTGGGCGTGCCCGCGTCGGGTGCGGCTGATCCCCTGTCCCTCGCGCTCGCCAATCGTCTCGTCGGCAACGCCCTGCTCGCGCCGGGCCTGGAAACGACGCTCACGGGCGTGTCGCTGCGTTTCGAAAGCGAGGCGTACGTCGCGGTCACGGGCGCCAGGGCCGAGGTCCGGCTGAACGGTGAGCGCGTGAAGCGGCACCGCACGCTCGCGATTGCCGCGGGCGGCGAGCTCGACGTCGGTGCGGCGAAACAGGGCGCCCGCAACTACGTGGCGTTCGCGGGCGGCATCGCCGTGGACGAGGTACTCGGCTCGGCGTCGACCTACCTGCCGGCCGGGTTCGGTGGGTTTCGGGGCCGGTCGCTGCGCGCCGGCGACCGGCTGCCGGTCCGGCCCTGCAGCGAGGCGCCGCGGCTGCTCAGGACACCGAAGGAGTTCCGCCCACATGCCGGCAGCAGCTGGGCGCTGCGGGCCTGTTACGGCGCCGAGGTCGAGTTGCTGAGCAAGGAAAGCCGCTTCGACCTTTTCGATACCAACTTCTCGGTCGGCAGCCGGGCGGACCGCATGGGCCTGCAGCTCGACAGCGCCAGGTTCGACGTCAGCTCGGGCGGGCATCTCGCGAGCGCGCCGGTGTTTCCCGGTACCATCCAGTGCCCGGAGGACGGCAAGCCGTTCCTGTTGTCCGTCGACGCCCAGACGATCGGCGGTTACCCGCGCGTGGCCCAGGTTGCGCGTGCCGACCGGCACCTTATCGGGCAGCTGCGGCCGGGCGATCACGTGCGCCTGTTGTGGCGCGACGCGGACAGTGCGCGCGAGGAGCTGCTGGCAAAACATGACTACTGGCGCGAATGGCTGCCGGGTATCGGCAGCGTCGTCTGACGCCCGCGCCGCGCGCAATGTCCTGGCATGAAACCTATATCCGGTTTTTCATTACAGGTTATTGATGTCCGGTAATTGATATTTTAGAATGCCGGGCCCGTGACAGATGGCAAGGCGGCCGGCCGTGAAAGACCCGGATTGGACATTCCTGAGTAATTACGCCCACGTGCTCGTGTGTCTCGCGGAGAACCCGGAAGCACGGCTGCGGGACGTGGCGGAGCGGGTGGGAATTACCGAGCGCAGCGCCCAGCGGTTGATCACGCACCTCGACGACGCGGGGATCCTCACGAGGGTGCGGCAGGGCCGCCGCAACAGCTACTACATCGACACGAGTATTCACCTGCGCCATCCGATCGAGGAGAGCTGCACCGTGGGCGAACTGCTCAAGCTCGTGTTATCGCCGGCACGCGTGCGCAAGCTCGAGGCCAACAAGGAAGCCTTCGACGAGCAGCACGGCAGTCAATGACTTTAATGACAAGGAACAAGGACATGAACTTCAAGTATTCCTGGTACGCCATCGGCATCGTCGCGCTCTCGGCGGCTGCAAGCGACGCGCAGGCTGTCGAAGCGCTGTCGACCGAGGAACTCATCTCGCACTGCGCCGTGTACGAGAAAGACCCCGAGGGCGAGGACGGCATCTTCTGCGTGCGTTACATCCAGGGGTTCATCGACGGCGCCGTCGCGACGGACGAGCGCGTCACCTACAACGTGGCTGCCGAGTACGACCAGGACGAGACTTTCACGGAACGCGCTATTCGTACCCGTCTCGGTTCGCGAATCGATCGATACGGGCCGTCCTACTATGCGGAATTCTGCCTCGGCGAGCCGCTGCCGCTGGCCGAGGTCGTCAGGGTCGTCATCAGGGACCTGCTGGCGCTCGAGGACCTCGAGGGCCGGGAACTCGCCCGGGACGTCGTGTATGCTACGCTGCGCCGCGAATACCCGTGTGACGCTGACGACGAATGAGCAAGCCGTACGCACGAATCCTGACACTGTTCCTGCTGCTGTTCGTGGCATGGGTGCTGTGGTCGGGCTATCTAAAGCCGTTGCTGCTGGGCCTGGGGGCGCTGTCCTGCCTGCTGACGGTGTGGATTGTGCGCCGCATGGGCTATTTCGACGACGAGACGTACGCCTTTCACTACGACTGGCGGTTGCTCGGTTTCTGGGGCTGGCTCGGCGGTGAGGTGGTCAAGTCGAGCATCGAGGTGGCGCGCATAGTGCTGCGTCCCCGTATCGACGTCGAGCCGCAGGTCGTGACCATCGACGCCAGTTCGCTGGGGCCGGTGGACCAGGCGCTACTCGGTAACTCGATCACGCTGACACCGGGCACGCTGACGCTGGATGTTGACGAGGGCCGGCTGCTCGTTCATGCATTGACACCCAATGGTGCCGCGGCCCTGGAAGGCGGCGAAATGCAGCAGCGCGTCGCCGCCCTGAGGAGGCGCTGATCATGTACTACGTTGTAACCATAGCGACACTGGTCACCATGGGGCTCGCGTTATTGCGCGCCCTGCTCGGCCCATCCGTTTACGACCGTGTGCTTGCGGTCAACATGTTCGGCACCAAGACGGTGCTGCTGCTTTCCGTCATCGCGTTCCTCTACGGGCGGCCGGATTTCCTCGACCTGGCGCTCGCGTACGCACTCATCAATTTCATCGGCGTCCTGGCGGTGCTGGAGTTCTTCCGCAGCAGGTCGCTGCGGCGCAGCGCCGAGCACGGCGCGGGGCGATGAGCCCGTGAGTGCGCTGCTCGACACCCTCAGCTGGGTGCTGCTGTCCCTTGGCGGCCTCAGCGTCCTCGTCGGCGGTATCGGCGCCCTGCGCATGCCGGATCTCTACACGCGCATGCACGCGGCGAGCGTCACCGACAGCCTGGGCGCGATCCTGGTGCTCGGGGGGATCATGCTGCAGGCCGGCTGGTCGCTGGCCACCATCAAGCTGGTTGCAATCCTGCTGTTCCTGCTGCTGACCAGCCCGACGTCGTCGAACGCACTGGCCAGTGCCGCGCTGCTCGC
>DATIUU010000276.1:0-2219 GCA_035466635.1 Woeseiaceae bacterium | reverse complement strand
CAGGCGGCGGAACTCGTTCTGGGCGCCGTAGTTGCCGCTAGCCGCACCGCAGGGGTCCGCAAGGTTCGAGGTGATCGACGCGGTGCCGCGCCAGGCGATCGTCACGGTGTAGACACCGGCACCGCCAGCGACGGGACCGGTGATGCACAGCGCCGGCATGACGAGGCCGCCGGCCCCGATGCCGCCGTTCGTTTCCAGGTTGCCGTCCAGCACCTGCTCCCAGAACCAGAGATCGTGGGCGGCCTTCTGGGCAGCGTTGCATTGATTGCCGTCGCGGCAGTTGGGCACGGGTTCCGCACCGATTGCGCCACCGCCGAGTAGCGGCGCGGCGACATAGGTGTCGATGCCGTTGCCGTTGGTCCGCATGTCCTCGAGAAGACCGTTCGCGACCTGTGCCGCGGTCGTGCGCTGCACCGCTTCGAAATTGGCCTGCTTCGACACCGTTTGCAGGCCTGCGATCGCGAGCAGGCCGATGCTGAATACGATCAACGCAATCAGCAGCTCCAGCAGCGAAAAGCCAAGCATTGAGCGGTTCGAATTCGGCACGTTCAGTCTCCGTGGTCCCGGGGCTTCAGATGCAGTTCGGCGCCATGCCGTTGGCCCGCTTTTCCGACATCCGCGGACGGCCCGATATTTCCACGAGGATCACTTTTGCGTGCTCCACGCCGCGGAAGTCGCACACCGCGAATTCGCCGGCGTTGCCCGTCAGCGCATTGGTCATCGCGCGGCCGTTGGGCCGGTACATCAGCGCGGCCGGGAATTCGCCGGACTGGATGCTGAGTCCCTCGACGGGCCCCGAGGACGAAACAACCGTCTCGCCGACATCAAGGCCACCGCTGGCATCGAGGTCGGCGAATACGATCCAGCCGTTTTCCCAGGCGGTTAGCTGGCAGGCCGCGCCGGAGGCGCTGGCACACAGCGTCACCCGGGAATTCGTCGTAATCGCGGTATTGCGCGCCAGGTGTATTGCCGATACGAAATCGTTGATCGCGCCGGTCTGCCTGGCATCGTTGGTGAAATCCTCGAGCGCAGGGACCGCCGTCGCCAGCAATATGGCGACGAGCGCGATCGCGATCATCAGTTCTATGAGCGTAAATCCGCTGTCCCTTCGCATAACATAATCCCGGCTTCGGAGATTTCCGGAGCGCGGCCCCGGAAACACCCGGTATCCCACGATCCTTGCGAAATGCTAGCAACGGCGCGGTTTTCAGGCTGAGAACCAGGTCCGGTTTGCGCCTCGACGGGGGCAGTTCAATGGCGGATTTGTGACGTCGGTCGGGACTTATGTCCGGTTGCAGAGAGACGCCGCTGCAGCGCGCCGGCCGGGCGAATCAGGCTTCGGCGTCCTGTACTTCGCGACGCAATTCGAGCTCGCGCATGATGGCCTGCGCGAGCCGGTCCGTGCCCTCGCCGGTCGCTGCACTGACCTCGAACACGGGGCCCTGCCAGTCGATCTTCTCGAGCAGGTCCTGCCTCATGAGGGCGAGCGTTTCGTCATCGAGGAGGTCGATCTTGTTGATCACCAGCCAGCGCGGCTTCAGGGCGAGTTCCTCGGAGAACTTCGCGAGTTCGCGCTCGAGCGCCTGCACCGCGTGTACGGGATCTTGCTTCGTGTCCAGCGGCGCGATGTCGACGACGTGCAGCAGGAGCCCGGTGCGCTGCAGGTGCTTCAGGAAGCGAATGCCGAGCCCCGCGCCTTCGGCCGCGCCCTCGATCAGGCCGGGGATATCGGCCATCACGAAACTCTGCAGGTTGCCGACCCGGACCACGCCGAGATTCGGGTGCAGCGTCGTAAACGGGTAGTCCGCGATGCGCGGCCTGGCTTGCGACATCGCGCTGATCAGGGTCGACTTGCCGGCATTCGGCATGCCGAGCAGGCCCACGTCGGCCAGCACCTTGAGCTCGAGTCTCAGGTGCCGGCCTTCGCCCGGCGTGCCGCTGGTCGTCCGGCGCGGCGCCCGGTTCGTGCTGCTCTTGAAACGCGTATTGCCGAGGCCGCCGCGGCCACCGGCCGCCACCCTCTGCCGCTGGCCGTCCTCGGTGAGGTCACAAATCAGCTCGCCCGTGTCGACGTCGTGGACGACCGTGCCGCACGGCACGTGCACGTCGAGATCGCCACCGGATCGGCCGGTCATGTTCCTGCCCGCCCCGCCCTGGCCGCTCTCCGCCCTGAATTTGCGCGCGACGCGGAAATCCGCGAGGGTGTTCATTGCGGCATC
>DATIUU010000275.1:0-8298 GCA_035466635.1 Woeseiaceae bacterium | reverse complement strand
TATCTCGTTTTGGCCCGGAAATGGCGGCCAAAAACCTTCGCGGACACGGTCGGGCAGGAGCATGTGCTCAAGGCCCTGGTCAATGCGCTCGACTCCGGCCGCCTGCACCACGCGTACCTGTTCACGGGCACCCGCGGCGTGGGCAAGACCACCATCGCCCGCATCCTGGCGAAAGCCCTGAATTGCGAGCAAGGCGTCACCTCGGAACCCTGCGGCACGTGCAGCGCGTGCCGGGAGATTGACGAGGGCCGCTTCGTCGACCTCATCGAGGTCGACGCCGCATCGAAAACCAAGGTCGACGATACCCGCGACCTGCTCGATAACGTGCAGTACGCGCCCTCCAGGGGGCGCTACAAGGTGTACCTGATCGACGAGGTTCACATGCTGTCGACCAGTTCCTTCAATGCCTTGCTGAAGACGCTCGAGGAGCCGCCGCCGCACGTAAAATTCCTGCTGGCGACGACCGACCCGCAGCGCCTGCCGGTAACGGTCCTGTCGCGCTGCCTGCAGTTCAATCTCAAGCGCCTGACGCCGAGGCTCATCCAGGACCGGCTCGTGCACATCTGCGATGCGGAAGGAATCGAGGCGCAGGTGCCCGCGCTCGCCATGCTGGCCCGGGCGGCCGACGGCAGCCTCAGGGACGCGCTGAGCCTGCTCGACCAGGCCATCGCGTACTGCGGCGGCAAGGTCGAGGAGGACTCGCTTGCAATCATGCTCGGCACGATCGACCGCGATCACGTCGTGCGGCTCCTCAGGCAGCTGGCCGCGAACGATGCGGCCGCGGTGATCGACCTCGTCGCCGAACTCGACGAGCAGTTTCCGGACTATGCGCGGCTGCTGGAAGATCTCGCGAGGATGCTTCAGCGTATCGCGGTGTTCCAGCTGGTGGGCTCGGTCGATTCCGAGGACGAGATCGCGGAGGAAGTGCTGGCCGAACTGGCCGGACTGTTCGAGCCGGCGGACGTCCAGCTCTACTACCAGACAGCGTTGATGGGCCGGCGCGACCTGCCGCTCGCGCCCGACCCGCGCAGCGGCGCGGAGATGACGTTATTGCGGATGCTGGCGTTCAGGCCGGCGGCGGACAATAACGCCAGCGCAGGGTCCGGCGGCAAGCGGGCCGCCGGGACGGCCGCGAAAACAGCGGCGGCCGCGAGCCCCGGGGCCCGCAGCAGCGAGGCAGCAGCGCCGGTGGCGCGCGCCTGGCGGGATCCCGACTGGGCCAGCCTCATGAACGAGATCGGCCTGACGGGGTCCGTGCGCATGCTGGCGGGAAACTGTGCGCTGGACAAGCGCGAGGGCAACACGGTTTATTTCAGCCTCGATCCGCGTTCCGAATCGATGCTCACGCGGCAACGCAGGGATGCACTCGCGGCGGCCCTGTCGAAGCACTTCGGTGAAGAGCTGCTGGTCGAGATCCGGGTTGCCAGGGCGCCGCCGGAGACGCCGCACGAGCGGGAGAACCGCATGGCGGACCAGCGCATCGTCGCGGCGCGCGAGTCGCTCGAGTCCGATCCCAACGTGCAGGCACTCAAGAACATGTTCGGCGCCGAGCTGCAGGCCGATTCGATCGAGCCGCTCGATACGTCACGATCCGATTAGCAAGGAGCAAGCAATGAAGGGTGGTATCGGCCAGTTGATGAAACAGGCCCAGCAGATGCAGGCCAACATGAAGAAGGCCCAGGAAGAAATGGCGTCGCTCACCGTTACGGGCGAGTCGGGCGGCGGCATGGTGAAGGTCACGATGACCTGCCAGCATCGCCTGCAGCGGGTTGCAATCGACGACAGCCTGATCGGCGACGACAAAGAAATGCTCGAGGACCTGATCACGGCCGCATTCAACGACGCCGTGGCGAAAGTCGAGCGGACCGTGCAGGAGAAGTTCGCCGGGTTGACCTCGGGCATGTCGCTGCCGCCCGGGTTGAACCTGCCTTTCTGACGCGCGCATGTCGTATTCGCCCCTGCTGGTCCAGCTGATCGACGCGCTGCGCTGCATGCCGGGCGTCGGCAAGAAATCGGCACAGCGTATTGCGTTTCACCTGCTCGAGCGCGACCGCGACGGGGCCTCGCACCTGTCCGTGGCATTGTCACAGGCCGTGCAGGGCATCGGTCACTGCAAGCGCTGCCGGATGCTGAGCGAGCACGAACTATGCTCTATCTGCAGTGCAAACGGCCGAGACCGCACACAGCTTTGCATCGTCGAGTCCCCGGCGGACGTGATGGCCATTGAAGAGGCGACGGGCTACCGCGGCAACTATTTCGTGCTGATGGGGCACCTGTCGCCGCTCGACGGGATCGGGCCGCAGGAACTCGGGCTGTCGTCGCTCGAGGAGCGGCTGTCGGAGGGCGGTATCGACGAGGTGATCATCGCCACGAACCCGACGGTCGAGGGAGATGCGACCGCGCACTATCTCGCCGACCTGGCCGAGCGGCATAATGTGAAGGCGAGCCGGATCGCGCACGGCGTTCCACTCGGCGGTGAACTCGAGTACGTGGACGGTGGGACGTTGTCACATGCCTTCTACGGACGTCGCCTGGTCGAATAGGGGAAATTCATGAGTCAACAAGACTGTCTCTTCTGCAGGATCGTCGACGGGGGCCTGCCCGCGGACATCGTTTACGAGAACGACTCGCTCATCGCGTTCCGCGACATCGCGCCGAAAGCGCCGACCCACATCCTGCTGATTCCGCGCCGCCATATCGCGACCATGAACGACTTGCACGACGGCGACGCATCTCTCGCGGGCGAGTTGTTCGTGACGGCGGCGAGGATCGCTGCGGACGAAGGTCTCGCGGACGACGGCTATCGCGTGGTCATGAACTGCAACGAGGCGGCGGGGCAAAGTGTGTTCCACATTCACCTGCACCTGATGGGCGGCAGGCGCATGGGCTGGCCGCCAGGCTAGTATTTTCCGCTGGTCAGCTTTGTCGTGAGCGCCAGCAGGTGCCGGTAGCTGTCGTAGCGGCGCTCGCTGATCGTTCCTTCCTCGACGGCACGCTTGACGGCGCATCCGGGTTCGCGCAGGTGGCGGCAGTTCGCGAACCGGCAATCCCGGCCGGCGGCCGCTATTTCCCGGTAACCCCCGACGACCTCGGCGGCCTCCAGCGCCGGCGCATAGTCGCGGACGCCGGGAGAATCGATTACGGCGCCGCCGCCAGGCAACTGCAGCAACGCCGAGTTCACGGTGGTGTGACGGCCTTCGCCGCTCCTGTCCGAGACCGCCGCGACCCGCTGCCGTTCATCGCGCAGCAGGCAGTTGATGAGGCTGGATTTCCCGACGCCCGACTGGCCCACGATGATCGCCACGCCGTCATGGAGGAGGGCAGTGACGGCCTCCACGTTGTCGCCGGACTTCGCGCTGCAACGGACAGTCCGGTAGCCGATGCGCGCGTAGTCTTCGAGGACCGCGTCGAAGGACTCGCCATCGTGCAGGTCGCACTTGTTGAAAACCACGGCGGCACTCGCGTGGATCAGCTCTGCGGCACACAGGTAGCGGTCCACGATCGACCAGTCGGGTTCCGGTGACGGGGCGGCCATCACCAGCAGCCTGTCGATATTGGCGGCGAGGACCTCGACCTTGCCGCGCAGGTTGGGGCGGGTCAGTTCGTTGCGCCGCTCGCAGATTGCCGTGATCAGCCAGTCCGGCTCATCGGCAATCGGCTCCGCTTCGACACGGTCTCCGCAGACGGGCTTGATGCGCTTGCCCTTGATGCGGGCATCGACCTTGCGGCCGTCGGGGAGCTGCAGCCGCATGCGCCGGCTGTACGTCGCGACGACGAGAGCGGTCGCGGCAGTCACGATCGTGGCCAGGGTATGCGCATGAGGCGCAGTATGCCGTGACATGGCCCACCATGCACCGTCGCGCGTTGTACACTAGCGCCTTTGTACCTGGATACCGGACCTGCAATGAACCAGCGGCCAGCCCTGATCGACACCGCCAGCAATCTCATCTGGATCGACCTGGAGATGACGGGCCTCGACACCGTCAACGACCGGATCATCGAAGTGGCGACGATCGTGACCGACAAGTACCTGAATGAGCTCGCCGAGGGGCCGGTGTTCGCGATTGCACAGCCCCGGGAGATCATGGACGGCATGGACGAGTGGAATACGCGACAGCACGGTGAATCCGGCCTGACGAACAGGGTGCTCACGGCCGGGGTGGACCTCGCGGTGGCGGAGCAGGCGACGCTCGAGTTCCTCGCCAGCTGGGTCGACAAGGGCGCGTCGCCGATGTGCGGCAACAGCGTGTGCCAGGACCGGCGATTCATGGCACGCGAAATGCCGGCACTGGAGAACTACTTCCACTACCGGAATCTTGACGTGAGCACGCTGAAGATTCTGGCCCGGCTTTGGGCACCGCAAGTGGCAGCGGGGTTCACGAAGGAGTCCACGCACCGCGCGCTTGCGGACATTCGCGATTCGATCGCCGAGCTGGTGTGGTATCGCGACCACCTGCTCGACGCATCCGTACTGCGCGCCGACGCGGGCTAGTGGCAAGGCCTTACGCGTCCGCGTCCGCCCGCAATGCCGCGCCGATTCTCGGCGTATTGCGGCACGAACTCCGCGACCGTTCGCGCGTGTTCGAGATAGGGTCCGGAACCGGCCAGCACGCGGTGACGTTCGCGGCTGCATTGCCCGGCATAACCTGGCAAACGAGCGACCTCCTGCAGTCGCACGATGGCATCCGTGCATGGATCGAGGAGGCGGGCCTTCTGAACGCGCTGCCGCCGCTCGAATTCGACGTGCTGACCGCGAAGCCAGCCGCGGGGCCGTACGACGCCGTTTTCTCCGCCAACACGGCCCACATCATGAGCTACGCTGCCGTGCGCCGGATGTTCGCACTGGCCGGTGCGATGCTGGGGTACCGCGGTGTTTTCTGCCTGTATGGCCCGTTCGGCCGCGGCGGCCGCTTCAGCACGGCGAGCAACGCGGCGTTCGATGCATCGCTGCGCGCGCGCAATCCCGCCATGGGCATCCGCGACCTCGACGATCTCGAGGTCCTGGCCGGGGAAACCGGACTGGGGCTGGCGCGGCTCTATGCGATGCCGGCCAGCAATCTCCTGGCGGTCTGGGCAAGGCGCGAGAATGGCGCGAACGTGTCGCAGATAAGCGACTGATTTGGCAGATTATTGGCTAGAACCGCGTCGCGGCTTGTCTTATAGTTGCCCGCATGAAACGGATGAACAACGGTTGTGCGGCGTCGCTCCTGTCGGCGCTGCTTGTCGCGGGTGCCGCCAGCGCGGAAAGCGCCTGGGTGAGCGATCAATTCGAGATCACTCTGCGCAGTGGTCCGTCCACCAGCAACGCCATCGAGCGAATGCTGGACAGCGGCACGGAGCTCGAGGTACTCGAACGAGATGCCGAGACCGGTTACTCGCGGGTCCGAACCGGTGGCGGCACCGAGGGCTACGTGCTCACCCGCTACCTGATGAACGAGCCGGCGGCCAGGGAGCAGCTTGCGCGCCTGACGAGCCAGCTCACCAGCGAGGCGTCACGCGGCACTACCCTGAACAGCCAGCTGTCGGCCATTCGCTCGCAATACGACTCTGCGACCCGGCAGATCGAGACCCTGCAGCGCGAAAAGGGCGAGCTGGAGGAAGAACTCGCCGAGATTAAGCGTACCGCTGCCAACGTCCTCTCGATCAATAACCAGAACAAGCAGCTGCGCGAGCAGCTGGCGGCCGAAGAAATTCGCGTGGCGACCCTCGAGCAGGAAAATCGCGAGCTGAGCAGCCAGACGACGCGCTACTGGTTCATGTCGGGCGCGCTGGTACTCGTTGTCGGCATGGTGCTCGGCCTGTGGCTGCCGCGGATCCGCTGGCAGCGGCGCTCACGCTACGACCGCTTCTGAACCGGGGTCGCCTCAGACGGACTCGCCGGCGAGGAACAGCCAGGTTTCGACCACGCTATCCGGGTTGAGCGACATGCTCTCGATCCCCTGGTCCAGCAGCCATCTCGCCAGGTCCGGATGGTCGGACGGCCCCTGCCCGCAGATCCCGACGTATTTGCCGCGCTTCTTGCAGGCGGATATCGTCATCTCGAGCATGGCCTTGACGGCGTCGTCGCGTTCGTCGAAGAGTTCGGCTACCAGGGCAGAATCGCGATCGAGCCCCAGCACGAGCTGCGTCATGTCGTTGGAGCCGATGGACATGCCGTCGAAATAATCGAGGTACTGGTCCGCGAGCAGGGCATTCGTCGGCAGTTCCGACATCATGATGACCTTGAGATCATCCTTGCCGCGCTCGAGCCCGTTCTTTGCCATCAGTTCGATGACGTCCCTGGCTTGCTTGACCGTACGCACGAACGGGATCATGACCTGGACGTTCTTCAGGCCCATGTCGTTGCGTACCTTGCGAATTGCTGCGCACTCCATCTCGAAGCACGGCCGGAAACTGTCGGCAACGTAACGCGCAGCGCCACGGAAACCGAGCATGGGGTTCTCCTCGTCAGGCTCGTACTTCTCGCCGCCGATGAGATTGGCGTACTCGTTGGACTTGAAGTCCGACATGCGCACGATTACCGGCTCCGGCGCAAACGCCGCGGCAATCGTCGATACACCTTCGGCAAGCCGGTCGACGAAGAAGCTTACGGGATCGTCGTAGCCGGCCATCTGTTCGTCGACGGCATTGCGCGTCCTGTCGTCGAGCGAGTCGTATTCCAGCAATGCCTGCGGGTGCACGCCGATCATGCGGTTGATGATGAATTCCAGGCGCGCGAGGCCCACGCCCTTGTTCGGCACTTTGGCGAAGTCGAACGCCCGGTCCGGGTTGCCGACGTTCATCATGATCTTCACGGGAATGTCCGGCAGCGAGTCGAGTTCGATCTTCGTGCGCTCGTACTCGAGCCGTCCCGCGTAAACGAAACCTTCGTCGCCTTCGGCGCAGCTCACGGTGATGTCGGTGCCGTCCTTGATCGATTCGGTCGCGTCGCCGCAGCCGACCACGGCCGGTATCCCGAGTTCCCGCGCGATGATTGCCGCGTGGCAGGTGCGACCGCCGCGATTCGTGACGATGGCCGCGGCACGCTTCATCACCGGCTCCCAGTCAGGGTCCGTCATGTCGGAGACGAGTACGTCGCCATTCTGCACGCGATTCATCTCGCTGACGTCGCGAATCACCCTTGCCGTGCCGGAGCCGATCTTCTGGCCGATGCTGCGGCCCTTGCTGACGATCTCCGAGCGGCCCTTCAGCGTGAAGCGCTGGATGGTGCGGCCGCTGCGGCTCTGTACCGTCTCGGGTCGCGCCTGCAGGATGTAGAGCTTGCCGTCGTTGCCGTCCTTGCCCCATTCGATGTCCATGGGACGCTGGTAGTGATCCTCGATCGTGACCGCCATCTTCGCGAGTTGAATGATCTCGTCATCATCCAGGGAGAAGCGGTGCGAGTCGGCGTCGTCGACGTCGACGGTGGCGACGGTCTTGCCGGGCGTCGGATCGTCGCTGTAGATCATCTTGATGCCCTTGCCGCCGAGACTCTTGCGGAGTATCGGGTACTTGCCGTCTCGAAGTGCCGGCTTGTAGACGTAGAACTCGTCCGGATTGACGGCACCCTGCACGACGGTTTCGCCGAGGCCGTACGACGAGGTGATGAATACGGCATCCCGGAATCCCGACTCGGTATCCAGAGTGAAGATGACGCCGGACGCACCCACGTCGCTGCGCACCATCGTCTGCACGCCCGCCGACAGCGCCACCTGGCTGTGATCGAATCCCTGGTGCACACGGTACGCGATCGCGCGGTCGTTGAAGAGGGATGCGAATACCTGGTGCAGCGCGACGTTGAGATGTTCCAGGCCGCGGATGTTGAGAAACGTCTCCTGCTGCCCGGCGAACGAGGCATCCGGCAGGTCTTCCGCCGTCGCCGACGAACGTACCGCGACGGCAATGTCCTCGCCGTCGCACATCTCGTTCCAGGCGCTGCGGATTTCGCTCATCAGGCGCTCGGGCAGTGGCGTGTCGAGAATCCACTCGCGGAGCTGCCGCCCGGCCGAGGTCAGGGCGTCGATGTCGTCCACGTCGAGATCGTCGAGGACCGCCTTGATGCGGGCGTCGAGACCGTTGACCGAGAGGAAGTCGCGATAGGCCGCCGCCGTCGTCGCGAAGCCGCCGGGTACCGTCACCCCGAGCTCTTTGAGATTGCCTATCATTTCGCCCAGTGACGCGTTCTTACCGCCGACGCGCTCCACATCATTCATTCCAAGCTCGGTGAGCTTGACGACGTATGCTTCCAAACTAGGCTCCCTTGTGTTCCATTACAGGACGTGGACAATCGAACCCGGAGACGGGTGTGGTCGGCGATAG
>DATIUU010000274.1:0-4218 GCA_035466635.1 Woeseiaceae bacterium | reverse complement strand
CATGGAGATGCGGAACTCGGCCTGATGCTCCGAGAGGTGATCGTGGACCGTCAGCTGCACGAACGGCCACACGGCGGCGGCGGTCTGCTTGCGGGCCGCGTCGGATTCGGCGAGCGCCGCGTACAGCGCAACGACCGCGATGAAGACGCCGACCAGCGACAGCACGGTCTGCCAGAAGGTGAGGCGCACGAACGCGCGTTCGCTGCCGGCCAGGTCGTTCCTGGTGGCGGGTTGCCGGGCGTCCTCGCCGCTTTGCTGCTCTTCGGTCATTGCTCCTGCTGTATGCGTTCGGGTCGGACCCGGTTAAATTTATGATTTAAAAGAAATTTTTGGCTGAAAAAAGGTGGAATCGTACACTAAATCGCCCGGTTTGGCCTACAAAATCGCCGTTTTGGCCAACACCCGCGGCCCGCTAATCCGGCCATTTTCGATCCGAGAACAGCCCTTTAACGCTTCGAATCGCTGTGTCAGCAAGCGAAAACTCAAACTTTTCAGACAGTTGAGCGGGTCCGACCCCGACAGCGCTGCATTGATTGTCAACGGTCGTCGAAGGCTGCTACACTGGCCGGCCATTAAATATAAAGAAATATTTATTTATTTATGAACTACGGCGCCGAACAACTGGTCGTGCCGATGAAGGCCCTCGCCGACCCGGTCCGGCTGCGCATCGTCGTGCTCTGCGCGCAGGGCGAGTGCAGCGTGTCGGAGCTGACCCGGGTTCTCGGCCTGAGCCAGCCGCGGGTGTCGCAGCACCTGAAGCAGCTCTGCGACGCGGGCCTGCTGGAGCGCTTTCGCGACGGTCATTTCGTTTACTACCGGGTGCTGTCGGGCGGCCGGCAGGCGGCACTGCGGCGCAAACTCCTGGGCCTGGTTCCGATGGACGACCCGGGCTTCGCGGAGGACACGGCGCGGCTCAGGGCGCTGCGTGGCACCGGCAATGCGCGCGCGGACGAGCAGGGGACGCGCAACCGGTCGCTGCATCGCTCGCTGGTGGAACTCACGGTCGCGGCCCCGGTCGGCGACCTCGTGGACATCGGCTGCGGCCACGGCCGCATCCTCAAGCTGCTGGCGTCGCGCGCCCGCCGCGCCGTCGGCGTGGACATCGATTCCGACGCGCGGCGTTTCGCACGCGCGGAACTGCTCCTCGCCGGGCTGCCCAACTGCACGCTGCGCCAGGGCGACATGTACCGCCTGCCGCTCGGCGACAGCGAGTTCGATACCGCGATTCTCGACGACGTGCTGTTCGACGCCGAGCGGCCGAGAGACGCGATCGCGGAGGCCGTTCGCATCCTGCGGCCCGGCGGACGGCTGCTGCTGCTTGCCACGACCGGGCAGCAGCAATTCGGCGAGCATGCCGAGCGGCTCGCGAACTGGTGCGCGGACAGCGACTTGCGGCTGTCGCGCGCGCGACCCATCCCGGCCAGGCAGCCCGAGTGGCTGCTTGCCGTTGCTACCAAGAACGATGCGGCCACCGCCGCTGCCTGATAACGGACCACCATGAGACCCTCACTTGCCGATCGCGTAAACGTTTCGTTCGAGTTCTTCCCGCCGCATTCCGAGCAGATGCGGGAGACCCTGTGGAAGTCGATCCAGCGGCTCAAGTCGTTCGCGCCGGCCTTCGTGTCGGTGACCTACGGCGCAGACGGCTCGACGCGTGAGCGGACCCACGACGTCGTCCAGCGCATCGTGAACGAGACCGAGCTCACCGTTGCGCCGCACCTCACCTGCGTCAATGCGACCCGCGGCGAAATCGACGACATTGCGCGCGAGTACCGCGACATGGGCATTCGCCACATCGTGGCGCTGCGCGGCGATCCGCCTGCCGGCTCGGGCAAGTACCAGCCCATACGGGGCGGCTATGCCTTTGCAGCCGATCTCGTCGCGGGACTGAAGCGCGTCGCCGACTTCGAGATCTCGGTGGCCGCGTACCCCGAAGTGCATCCCGAGGCGCGGAGCCCCGATTTCGATCTCGACAACCTGAAACGCAAGCTCGATGCGGGCGCGTCGCGCGCGATCACGCAGTTCTTTTTCGACCCGGAGCTGTTCCTGCGCTTCCGCGACCGCTGCGCCGCCGCCGGCATCGATTCGCCGATCGTGCCGGGCATCCTGCCGATCACGCGTTTTTCGCAGATGACGAAGTTCGCCGCGTCATGCGGCGCGAGCGTTCCGGAGTGGCTGCGCGAGCGATTCGAAGGTATCGACGACGACGCCGAGGCGCGTAACGCGGTGGCGGCGGACGTCGCCATCGAGCAGGTGCGGCGGCTGCAGGCCGAAGGCATCGACGATTTTCACTTTTACACGCTGAACCGGTCCGAGCTGACCGTCGCCATCTGCCTGGCGCTCGGGATCAGGCCGAGACAGGTTGCAGCCTGAGGGACACGGCATGACTCGCGAGGAACGCATCGAATCGCTGTTCGCGCTGCTGGAGCGGCGTATCGTGCTGCTCGACGGCGCTATGGGCACGATGATCCAGGGCTACAAGCTCGACGAAGACGATTACCGCGGCGAGCGCTTCGCCGGCTGGGCAAGCGACCTGAAAGGCAACAACGACCTGCTGACGATTACGCGGCCGCAGGTGATCCGGGAAATCCACAACGGGTTTCTCGAAGCGGGCGCCGACGTCATCGAGACCAACACGTTCAATTCCAATGCGCCGTCGATGGCGGATTACGGCATGCAGTCGCTGGTGTCCGAGCTGAACCTGGCAGCGGCGAAGCTGGCCCGCGAGTGCGCCGACGCCCACGCCAGGAAGGCGGGCGGCCCGCGCTACGTCGCCGGCGTGCTGGGCCCCACGAACCGTACGGCGTCGATTTCGCCCGACGTGAACGACCCGGGTTACCGCAATATCCGTTTCGCCGACCTCGCCGCGACCTACGAGGAAGCCGCGAGCGCGCTGATCGAAGGCGGTGTCGACTTCCTCATGATCGAGACGATCTTCGACACGCTGAATGCGAAGGCCGCGATCTTCGCGGTCAGGCGGGCGTTCGAGGCGACCGGCGTCACGCTGCCGGTGATGATCTCCGGCACGATCACGGATGCATCCGGCCGCACCCTGTCCGGCCAGACGCCGGAAGCGTTCTGGAACTCGGTGCGGCACATCGAACCGTTCATGGTCGGCTTCAACTGCGCGCTCGGCGCGAAGGACCTGCGGCCGTACGTGGACGAACTGTCGCGGGTCGCCGATACCCGGGTGAGCGCGCATCCGAACGCGGGCCTGCCGAACGAGTTCGGCGAGTACGACGAGACGCCCGAGGCCATGGCGGAAGTGGTCGGCGAATTCGCGCAAAGCGGGCTGGTGAACATGGTGGGCGGCTGCTGTGGCACGACCCCCGCGCACATCGCGGCGCTCAAGGCGGCGCTCGTCGGGAAGAGCCCGCGCGCGATCCCCGACATCCCGGTGCGCTGCCGCCTCTCCGGGCTCGAGCCGCTGAACATCGGCCCGGAGGACCTGTTCGTGAACGTCGGCGAACGCTGCAACGTGACCGGTTCCGCGGCATTCCGCCGGCTGATCGAGGCCGGGGATTACACCCAGGCCGTGCAGGTGGCGCGCCAGCAGGTGGAAAACGGCGCGCAGGTCATCGACGTGAACATGGACGAGGGCATGCTCGATTCCGAGCAGGCGATGGTCACATTCCTCGACCTGATCGCGTCCGAGCCCGACGTCGCACGGCTACCGATCATGATCGACTCGTCGAAATGGTCGGTCATCGAGGCCGGCCTGCGCTGCGTGCAGGGCAAGCCCGTCGTCAACTCCATCAGCCTCAAGGAGGGCGAAGCGAGCTTCATCGAGCAGGCGAAGCTCGTGCACGATTACGGCGCTGCCGTGATCGTGATGGCGTTCGACGAGCAGGGCCAGGCCGACACGGTCGAGCGCAAGGTGGCGATTTGCAAGCGCTCGTACGACATCCTGACAGAGAAGCTCGGGTTCGACCCGGCCGACATCATCTTCGACCCGAACATCTTCGCCATTGCCACCGGTATCGAGGAACACTCCGGCTACGGCGTCGCGTTCATCGAAGCGACGCAGCGGATCAAGGCGCAGCTGCCGCACGCGATGGTATCGGGCGGCGTCAGCAACGTGTCGTTCTCGTTCCGTGGCAACAACGTCGTGCGCGAGGCGATTCACTCGGTGTTCCTGTACCACGCGATTCGTGCGGGCATGGATATGGGCATCGTCAACGCCGGCCAGCTCGCGATCTACGAAGACCTGCCGTCCGA
>DATIUU010000273.1:0-7250 GCA_035466635.1 Woeseiaceae bacterium | reverse complement strand
TGGCAGCCTGTTCGAGCGCGCGATCTACGGCGCCGGCAGCCCGATGGGCTCGGTATGGACGCCCGAACTCGTGGCGCAGGTGGACCGCGACATGCTGCTCGATTTCCACCGCCGCGAGATCACGCCGGACAACATGACCGTGTTCATGATCGGCGACATCGGCATCGAGGAGGCGACGCGCGTCGTCGAGCGTTCGTTCGGCAAGTGGCGCGCCGATGCCGCGTCGGGCCGCAAGCCGATCGGCGAGGCGCGATCGAAGGCGCCGCGCGTCATCCTCGTGGATCACCCGGAGGCGCCGCAGAGCACGATCCACGCCGGCCATGCGCTGCCGCCCTACGACCCCGACACGTCGACCGAGCTCCACATCATGAACGGCGTGTTCGGCGGCGGCTTCGAGGCGCGCATCAACATGAACCTGCGCGAGGACAAGCACTGGTCCTACGGCATGAGTTCCGGCATCCAGCAGAACATGAGCGGCGACCAGTACATTGCGGTCAGCGGCAGCGTGCAGACCGACAAGACCATGGAGAGCATGCAGGAGATCATGAAGGAGTTCGAAGAGTTCGTGACGACGCGCCCGGCGACGGAGACCGAGGTGTCGCGCGTGAAGATCAATCGCACGCGCTCGCTGCCTGGCACGTTCTCGACGAACCGCGGTTTCCTCGCGAGCATCATGACGTCGGACAGTTACGGCTTGCCGTTCGACCACGCCGAAACCGTCGACGAGCGCATCGATGCGGTGACGACCGAGGGCGTCAACAGCCGCGCACGCGAGACCATCGATCCGGACAAGCTCACCTGGGTGGTCGTCGGCGATCTCGCAGAGATCGAGGACAAGGTGCGTTCGCTCGGCTACGGCGAAGTCGAGGTCTGGGACGCGTTCGGTAACCGGGTGAGGTAGCAGCGGATACAGGCGCGGAATTCGGCATTTCGCATGCCGGGAAGCGACCTGCTGCCCTGGTGGCCGGCGGGCCGCAACAACTAGCGGCTAGGGATTGCCGCGCGCGAGAATCGCGGCGACGAGATCGTCGACGTCGGTATCCGCGCTGGTATCGACGTGGATCGCGGCTTCATCGAGTCCCACCCGCGCCGCTGCTTCCAGTTGATGCTCGAGTACCGCGAGGTCGGCTTCCGAGGCCTCGTCCTTGTGTTTTGCACGCGCTTCGATGCGCGATCTCAGCACGTCCACCGGCGCTTCGGCGCACACCAGCACCGAGTTCACACCGAGACTCGAAGCGACGCTCCTTGCGGACACTCGCTGCTTCTTCTTCAGGAACGCGGCGTCGAGCACCACAGGGTGCCCCGCGCCCAGCAAGCTGTCCGCGAGCGTGAACAGCCGTTCGTAGGTTTCCACGCTGGCGTCGGGTGTATAGATCCCGGCACCGATGCCGGAGTCGCTGTCGGCGGCCTCGTCGAGGCCGAACAGCCGCTTGCGCTCGATGTCCGAGCGCACGCGAATGGCCGGCAAGGCCGCCATGAGCCGTTCGGCCAGCCAGGTCTTTCCAGAACCCGACAGGCCATGCATGATGACGAGCACCGGCGCACCTTTCGATGCCTGGCGGCGCGCCATCGCGGCGTAGTCACGCGCTTCGCCGATGTCGGCCGCCCGTTCGTCTTCGTCCTCGCGCTCGCGGCTGCGGATGGCCGCGACCTTGGCGCGCACGAGGCACCGATAGACGAAATACAGGTCGAGCAATACGGCGCCCTCGTAGTCGCCGCTCTTTTCGAGATAGCGGTTGAGGAAATGCGCCGCGAGCTCCGGGTGGCCTTTCGCCGTGAGGTCCATCGCGAGGAATCCCACGTCGGCGAACACGTCGGTATTGCGCAGGTCGGGATTGAACTCGATGCAGTCGAAGGTCGTGATGCCGGACGGCAGCCTGACGAGGTTGCCGAGATGCAGGTCGCCGTGGCAGTCGCGCACGAAGCCGTCGTCGAAGCGCTGCCGCAGCGTGGCCTCGTGCTTGCCGAGCTCGCGTTCGGTCCAGTCCTGCAGGAAACGCAGCTCGTCGTCATCGATGATGCCGCCGAGATGATCGAAGTTCTCCCGGAAGTAATGCACGGCCTGCCCGACCAGACGGTCCCGGTCGGCCGGCTCCGGCCGCGCCGCTTCGGCATGACGCGCGGCGATGGTCTGGCCCAGCTCCTTCATGTCGGCGACGGTCAGCAACCCGTCCGCGAGCTGGCGGTCGAGACGCAGGTCCTGGTCGAAGCGGCGCATCGTCACCGCGTACTCGAGAACCTCGCCGTCGCCGCCGATGACGGGTGCGTCGGCCGGCCCCGTGATTGCAACGACGTCCAGGTACAACTCCGGCGCCCACGGCCGGTTCAGCCGCAGTTCCTCGTCGCAATAGTGGCGGCGCTTTTCAAGGGTGCCGAAATCGAGAAAATCGAGCACAACCGGCTTCTTGATTTTGTAGGCGTAGCCGCCGGCGAGGACCACCCAGGAGATGTGCGTCTCCAGCAGTTCGATGTCGCCGGCCGGGTGGGGAAACGCCGCGGGCCGCAGCAGTGCCTCTACGAGGCCCGCATCGACAGGTACAACCTTTGCGCCGGCATTATGCAATGTGCTCCCCAGGAACGCTTATTGTCGTCGTTCCGCCCGAGCCCTGCTAGTATTCCGGCAACCTGGCGCAAGAACAAGGAGAGGGGGATGGCTTTGACGGCGGGCACGGATAGCAACAGCACCTGGTCGTCGGGTACGACGTTCTTACTCGCGGCGATCGGCGCGGCCGTCGGGCTGGGCAACATCTGGAAATTCCCCTACGTCGTCGGCGTCAGCGGCGGCGGCGCGTTCGTGCTGGTCTACGTGCTCTGTGTCGCGCTGATCGCGATCCCGATCCTGATCGGGGAATTGCTGATCGGGCGCCTCGGCAGCAAGAGCCCGCCGGTCGCGATGGCCAGCGTTGCGGAGCGTTCCGGCCGCGCCCGCTCGTGGGGAATTGTCGGCTTTATGGGCATGATCGTCGGCTACCTCATCGCGACGTTCTACAGCGTCATCGCCGGCTGGACGCTGGCGTACATCTTCAAGGCAGCTGGCGGCTTTGGCGGTGCGTCTCCCGCGGAGGTCGCGTCGCAGTTCGACGAGTTGCTCGCCAGTCCCGCGACACTCACCGCGTGGCACACGGTGTTCCTGTTCGCGACCCTGTTCATCGTCGCCCGCGGGCTGCAGGGCGGTATCGAAAAGGCCGTGAAGTTCCTGATGCCGTCGCTGTTCGTCATGCTGCTGGTGATGATCGGCTACGGAATGGTTGCCGGCGATCTCGGCGCCGCTCTCACCTTCCTGTTCAGTACCGATTTCAGCAAGATCGACGGGCCGGTCATCCTGTCCGCGATCGGCCAGTCGTTCTTCTCCATCGGCGTGGCGATGGGGTTGATGATGGTCTACGGTTCCTACGTGCCGAAGAACGTGTCGCTGACCCGCGCCTCTCTCATCATTGCCGTGGCGGATACCCTGGTGGCGATACTCGCCGGCCTGATGATCTTCCCGCTCGTGTTCGCCAACGGTCTCGACCCGGCGTCCGGGCCCGGCCTCATCTTCAAGACGCTGCCGACCGCATTTGCGGCAATGCCGGGCGGCGCATTGTTCGGGGCCCTGTTCTTCATACTGCTGGCCTTTGCGGCCATTACGTCGTCGATCTCGATCATCGAACCCATCGTTGCCTACGGGCGCGACAGGTGGGGCATGAGCCGGGTCAAGGGCTGCACCGTGTTCGGCATTCTCGCCTGGCTCATCGGGATGACGAGCGTATTCTCGTTCAACGTCTGGAGCGACGTGACGCCGCTCGGTGCGTTCAAAATCTTCGAAGGCAAGACGATCTTCGACCTGATCGATTATTTCACGGCGAACCTGTTGATGCCGCTCGGCGGCATCCTGATTGCGCTGTTCGTGGGCTGGCGCATCAAGCCGGAGTACCTCGAGAGCGAACTCAGCTTCCCGACCCCGCTCATGGGGAAGATCTGGCTCCTGCTGATACGGTTCGTGGCACCCGCGGCCATCCTGTGGGTCATGGTCTCCAGCCTGACCTGACCCGTGGCGAGAGTAACGAGAATCGTCCCGGCATTGCTGGGGTCCTTGGTCTGCGGCGACGTACTTGCCGCGCAGGAACCACTCGACGAGATTCTCGTCACCGCCACGCGCCGCACGGTCAGTATCGCCGACGTCTCTTCCGGCCTGACGCTGATCGACGGCGCCGCCGCTCGCGAGCAGAAACTGGTCACGGACGCGCTCGCCGTGGAGGTCGGCGTCTACCTGCAGCAGACGACGCCCGGGCAGGGCGCCGCGATCATCCGCGGCCTCAAGGGCTCCTCGATCCTGCATCTCGTCGACGGCATGCGCCTGAACAACGCGATCTTCCGCAGCGCTCCGACGCAGTATTTCGCGCTGGTGCCGACGGGGGCCGTCGAGCGCATCGAGGTGCTGCGCGGCACGCCCGCGTCGCTGTACGGCAGCGATGCCGTTGGCGGGGTCGTGCAGCTCGTGACGCGGGTGCCGCGCTTCGACTCGGCACGGACCGAATTCCGCGGTGAGTTCCATGCTGCTTACGACACGGCCGAGCTCGGCAGGATGCTGAGCGGCGCGGTCGATGCGGGCAACGAGCGCATTGCGACGTCGGTCAGTGCCGATCTGCTGAAAACCGGCGACCGCCGCACCGGCAGCGGCGAACGCATCGGTCCGAGCGGTTACGAGTCCCGCGCGGTGCGCTGGGTGGTTGCGGGCAGACCGGACGAGCATCGCTCGTGGCTCGTCGATGCGCATTACCTCGAGCAGCCGGAGACGCCGCGCGTGGACGAGCTGGTGCCGGGTTTCGGCCAGGCGGAGCCGTCGTCGTCGGAGTACTTTTTCAAGCCCAACCGGCGCGTGTTCCTGCATGGCAAGTACGGGCACGAGGAGGGCATCCTGGGGCTCGACTGGAACGTCGACCTCGCCTGGCAGCGCATCGACGACGACAGCGTGTCGCGGGATTTCGAGGCGACGGACAGGCGCTTCGAGTCGAATCGCAGCGATCTCTACGGTGTCGTCGTCAGCGGCAGCCGCGTGTCGGACTCGGGATCCTGGGTGGCGGGCGTGGAGGTGTACCTCGACGAGGTATCGAGCGCGCGCAGCGAGGAGAACATCCTGGACGGCCAGGTGACCGAACTGACGCCGCGTTTTCCCGACGGCTCGCGGATAGAGCGCGCCGACCTGTTCGGCAATACCGAGCAAACCGTGTCGGCACGCAACATCCTGGGCGGCGGCCTGCGCATCAGTCACGAAAACGTCTCGCTGCCTGAGACGCCGGTATCCGTCGCCGCTTCGGTCAGCGTCACCGATATGAGCGGCGATATCGGCTGGATATTCAACGCGAACGACAACTGGCAGATCGTGGCGAATGCCGGCTTCGGGTTTCGCGCACCCAACGTATTCGATCTCGGCACCCTCGGTAACCGGCCCGGCAACCGCTTCAATGTCCCGAACCCGGCACTCGACTCCGAGCGCGTCGTGCAGTTCGACGCCGGCGCCCGCTACTCGGGCGACCGCGCGCACTTCGAGCTGATGCTGTACGCGCTGGACTACACGGACCGCATCACGTCCGTCCTGACGGGCGACGTCACGCCCGAGGGCCGTGACATCGTGCAAAGCGTGAACGCCGCGGACTCGACGGTCCGTGGCTTCGAGGGCGGCGCGGGATTCGACCTGAACGACACGATGAGCCTCGAGGCCGTACTCAACTACACGTGGAGCGAGGAGCGCGTCCCGGGCTCGCCCACGGAACCGGGCGACCGCATCCCGCCGCTCAGCGGCCGGCTGAATTTCAGCTACGATGCCGGCGGCGATTTCCGCCTCGACGCCTGGCTGCGCTTCGCCGGCGAGCAGGACCGTCTCAGCTCCCGCGACATTCGCGACATCCGTATCGATCCGAACGGCACCAGCGGCTGGGGCATCCTGGGCGCTCGCGGCAGCTGGGATGTGGCCGGCGGCTGGCAGTTCACGCTGGGC
The DNA here is from genome assembly GCA_035466635.1 of Woeseiaceae bacterium. Classification (GTDB taxonomy): domain Bacteria; phylum Pseudomonadota; class Gammaproteobacteria; order Steroidobacterales; family Woeseiaceae; genus UBA1847. The sequence continues at coordinate 1,273 of DATIUU010000273.1, read as the reverse complement.
GTCGACAACGTGTTCGACAAGCGCTACCGGGTGCACGGCTCGGGGCTGGATGCGCCCGGGCGCAACCTGATGGTCGGCGTTCGCAGGACCTGGTAGGCACTGTCGCCCCTGTAGCGGCGGTTCTCGAACCGCGATCGCGGGCCCGGGCCCGCTCCTACGGGTTGGACGTTCACCGTGGACAGGATCGCGGACCCAGGCTGGCCCGTCGCGGATTCCCCCAATTCGATCCGCAGATGCCCGTATGGTGCCATTGCGCCGACTGCGTCGTAATGACAACCCAGCCCGGTTGTCCTGGAGTAGTCGTCATGTCCGCTTCGCTCGCCGCGCGGTTCGCCGCTGTCTCATCCCTGCTCGTCGCGAGTCGTCTCATTATCCCCGAAACGGCAGGCGCGATGCCCGCGTTTGCCCGCGAATACGGCGTCAGCTGTAACGTCTGCCACGCCGCGTATCCGCGCCTGAACGACTTCGGGGAGCGCTTCGCCGGCGACATGAATTTCCGCATGGCGAACTGGCGCGATCACACGGTGCCGACCGGCGACGACATGCTGGCGCTGCCCAGGACGTTGCCGCTGGCAGCGCGTGCCCAGGCTTTCATCCAGGCGCGCGATGCCGAGTCCATCGACCCGGTCAGCGGCGAAGTGACTGCCGATTCCAGCCTGGATTTCCAGGCCCCGTATCTGCTGAAGCTGCTTTCCAGCGCGCCGCTCACGGACAACATCAGCTACTACTTCTACATGATCTTCGCGGAGAAGGGCGCCAATACGGAGGTCATCGTCGAGGACGCCTGGTTCAGCTACGACGACCTGTGGGGTAGCGGCGTCGGCCTGATGCTCGGCCAGTTCCAGGTCTCCGATCTCATGTTCCCGCGCGAGGTCCGCATGACGTTCCAGGACTTCATGGCGTACCGCTTCGCGGGGATTACTTACGACCGCGGCATCCTCTTCGGCCGGGGGTTCGGGCCCCTCGACGTGTCGCTGGGATTCGTAAACGGCAACGGCATCGAAGAGAATTACAACGTCACCAGCCCCGGGTTCCGGCGGCCGGATCACCTGTTCGACAACGATACGGGCAAGAGCGTCTTCGGCCGTGTCGGCACGGCAGTCGGGCCCGCGTCGGTCGGCCTGTTCGGGTTGTCCGGCGAGCAGCGCAACGCCACCGGGCCAGCGGGCACGGAGTCGGGTGACCGCGACACCGACAAGGTGGTGCTCGGTGTCGACGCGTCCGGCAGGATAGCGGACCGCTGGTACTGGTTCGGGCAATACCTGTGGAACAG
>DATIUU010000272.1:0-3066 GCA_035466635.1 Woeseiaceae bacterium | reverse complement strand
GGTCGTCACCTACGTCACCCCGGCGGGCGCCCGCGCGGACAGCGCCGGTACCTCTATCCTGCTCGCCAGCCATGTCGCGGCCATGGCGCCGACCACGCACATCGGCGCCGCCCCGCCCGTGTCGCTGAACGGCGATGACGTGACACCGGCCGAGCCGCCTCGCGAACCCGCGGAGGAAGCCGTGGACGGCGAAAGCGAGGGCGACGGCGACGGCAAGCAGACCGCGCCCGCACCGCCCGGCAGCGCGATGGAGCGCAAGGTGCTGAACGACGCCATTGCCTACATTCGCGGGCTGGCCGAACGCCACGGACGCAACGCCGAGTGGGCGGAGCGAGCCGTTACCGAGGCCGCGACACTCACCGCGACGGAAGCGCTCGAGCAGAACGTCATCGAGTTCATCGCCACGGACCATGGCGACCTCCTCGCGCAGCTCGACGGCCACGAGGTCAAGCTGGATTCGCAGCAGGTGGTGCTCGCCACCGCGGACGCGACCATCGAGACATTCGAGCCGAACTGGCGCATCCGGATCCTGTCGGCCATCGCCAACCCGGAAATCGTGCTGCTGCTCGGCATCATCGGGCTCTACGGCCTCATGTACGAGGGCTGGAACCCGGGTGCCATCGTTCCGGGGGTTGTCGGCGTGATCTGCCTGCTGCTCGCCGCCTACGCGCTGCAGGTCCTGCCCGTGAATTATGCGGGGCTGGCCTTGATCATCGTGGGTATCGCCCTCATGGTTGCAGAAGCATTCGCGCCGAGTTTCGGCGCGCTCGGGTTGGGCGGCATAGCCGCCTTCGTTTTCGGTGCCATAATGATGTTCGACAGTGGCGTTCCAGGATTCGGTATCTCGGTGGGATTCGTGATCGGGCTCGCGGTACTCGCGGCGCTGGCAATCATCTGGCTCGTCGGCTACGCGCTCAAGCTGCGCAGGCGCGGCGCCGTCACCGGCCGCGGCTCGATCATCGGCGGCACCGGAACCGCGATGCAGGACTTCACCGGCGACGGCAAGGTCTGGCTCGAGGGCGAAGCCTGGGCCGCGCACAGCAAGGTAGCGATACGTAAGGACCAGCAAGTCGTGGTGCGCGCGATGCAGGGCCTGACGCTCGAGGTCGAGCCGGCCTCGCAGACGGATACGGGCGACGCGCAGCTGCAGACCTGACGCGGGACTTCAGACTTACAAACGAGGAAATAACGATGGAACTTGCAACAATCGGGCTGATCGCTGCGTTCGTCATTGTCGTCGTCTACAACACGTTCAAGATTCTCAAGGAATACGAGCGCGGCGTGGTGTTCTTTCTGGGCCGTTTCCAGAAGGTCAAGGGGCCGGGCCTCATCATCCTGATCCCCGGGCTGCAAAAAATGGTCAAGGTCGACCTGCGCGTTATCGTGCTCGACGTGCCGACGCAGGACGTCATCTCGCGCGACAACGTGTCGGTGCGGGTCAACGCGGTCATCTACTTCCGCATCGTCGACCCGGAGAAGGCGGTGATCCGCGTCGCCAACGTGTTCGAGGCGACGAGCCAGCTGTCGCAGACGACGCTGCGCTCGGTGCTCGGCCAGCACGAGCTCGACGACATGCTCGCCGAGCGCGACCGGCTCAACGCCGATATCCAGGAAATCCTGGACCAGCGCACCGACAACTGGGGCATCAAGGTCGCCAACGTCGAGATCAAGCACGTGGACCTGGACGAGAGCATGATCCGGGCGATCGCGCAGCAGGCCGAAGCCGAGCGCGCGCGGCGCGCCAAGGTCATCAATGCCGAGGGCGAAAAGCAGGCCGCGACCATGCTCGCGGAGGCGGCGAACATGCTGGCCAAGGAAGAATCGGCGCTGACGCTCAGATACCTGCAGACGCTCAAGGAAATCGCCAACGAGAAGAGCAACACGATCGTGTTCCCGATCGACCTGGTCGAAAAGATGGGCGCTGCGGCCAAGGCCTGGAGCAAGGACCGCTCGGGCGGCTGATAGCGCCGCGCGAGCGGCTCAGCGCCGCGCGGCCGCGGGCGGGATATCCACCGTGAACCGCGCGCCGCCCAGCGTGGAGCGTCCGATCGTGAGCGTGCCGCCGTAGGACTTCGCCAGGTCGCGCACGATCGCGAGACCGATGCCGTGTCCCGGGGTTGCCTCGTCGAGGCGCATGCCGCGTTCCAGCAGCGCGTCGGCCGCCTCGGCCGGAATGCCCGGGCCGTCATCGTCCACGACCAGGCGCATGCCGCCCGGACGGTCCCCTGAATTCTCCGAGTGCCGGACCGTGATCGACACCCTGCCCTTGCACCACTTGCAGGCGTTGTCGAGCAGGTTGCCGGCGAGTTCCAGGAAGTCGCCCGTGTCGCCGCGGAAGCGGATGTCCGGCGCGACGTCCGTATCGATTACCGGGCGCTTGTCGTGGTAGACCTTGCGCAGGCCGCTCACGAGCCGTTCCACTTCCTGCGCCACCGGCACGGGGCCGAGGACCAGGTTGTCGGCCGCCGACGCCGCGGGTTTCCTGAGCTGGTAGCGCACGATCTCGTCCATGCGCTCGATCTGCTCGTCGAAGCGCCCCCGCAGCGCGGCTGACGCACCGCTGTCCGCCGTCAGCGCCCGCATCGCCGCCAGCGGCGTTTTCAGGCTGTGCGCGAGGTTGCCGAGCGTGTGCCGGTAGCGGTCCGAGCGCGCGCGCTCGTTGTCGATCAGGAGGTTCATGTTGCGCGCGACGCCGGTGAGCTCGGTCGGGAACTTCTCCGACAGCGATGCGCGCCTGCCTTCCTCGATCTCGCCGATCTCGGCCTCGATCTGCCGCAGTGGCCTGAGCAGGCCGCGCATCAGCACGGAGATGGACAGCAGCATGATCAGCGCGATCGCGGCGAACCAGCCGATGAGCTCGCGCCGGAACTCGGCGACCTGCGCGTTGAACGAATCGAGGCTCTCGGCCACCTTGAAGACGTAGGGCTTGAGTTCGCCGTCCGGAAATTCCCACTGCACGGCAAGGCTCAGCGTCAGGAGCGGCGTGCCGTCGTCGAGCGAGGCGCGCTCGAACACGCGGGCGCCGAGCGGCGGGAACCCGCCCTGGGGGATGTCGAGACCCAGCGC
>DATIUU010000271.1:0-6673 GCA_035466635.1 Woeseiaceae bacterium | reverse complement strand
ACGTCACCAGCAGGTCACCGACTTCGATGTCGGCGTTGTTCGCGAGGAACGGCAGGCTGAGCCGCTTGTACTCGCCGGTACCGAAGGCGACGGTGCGCAGCCCGTTGCGGTTCACGATGACCGGCAACGCGTGATCGGGGTCGCTGATCAGGATCGCCTGCGACGTCGTCAGGCCGGCACTGATCACCTGGCCGACGACGCCGGACGCATCGACGATCGCCTGGCCGTCATAAACGCCCTCGCGGCTGCCCACGTCGAGCACGAAGTTGTGCCGGTACGGGTTCGCATCGACCGCCATGATGCCGGCCACGCGGACTTCCCCACGCACCTGTTCGCGCGCATCGAGCATCGCGCGCAAGCGGTCGTTCTCCGCCTTGAGCGAGGCGAGTTCCTGCATGCGGCCGCGGGTGATCAGTGCCTCGGTCTTGAGGCGGCTGTTTTCCAGCTGCAACTGGTTCTTGCTCGCGGACGTCTCGCGCAGCCAGGCCCAGGTGCGCGCCGGCATGTCGACCACGATCTGCACGGGGTAGACTGCGACACCGACGGCGTGGCGCACCGCATCGAGGTGATGCTCGCGGTTGTCGAGCCACATGAGCAGGATGCTCAGCACGATGAGTGCCAGGGCCCTGAAGCCCAGCGCCGGAATTCTTGCAGGGTTGCTGTTGCTTTGCGAACCGACCATCAGCAGTTAGCCGCTTGTTCGCACGGCGAAGTCACTCCAGTCCGAAGACCGCCGGTCCGTGCTCGTCGATGAGTTCGATAACGCGGCCGCCGCCGCGCGCAACGCAGGTCATGGGATCGTCAGCCACTACGACGGGCAGCCCCGTTTCTTCCATGAGCAGCTTGTCGATGTCGCGCAGCAGTGCGCCGCCGCCGGTGAGTACGATGCCGCGGTCCGCGACGTCCGCGCCCAGCTCCGGCGGGGTCTGCTCCAGCGCTTCCTTGACGGCGCCGACGATGCCTTGCAGGGGCTCCTGCAGGGCTTCGAGAATTTCGTTGCTGTTGAGCGTGAAGCTACGCGGCACGCCTTCCGAGAGGTTGCGGCCCTTGACGGAGATCTCGAGCACTTCCTGGCCCGGGAACGCGGAGCCGATCTCGTGCTTGATGCGCTCGGCCGTCGCCTCGCCGATCAGGATGCCGTAGTTGCGGCGCACGTAATTGGTGATTGCTTCGTCGAAGCGGTCGCCGCCGATGCGCACCGACGCCGCGTACACGATGCCGTTGAGCGAGATGACGGCAACTTCCGACGTGCCGCCGCCGATGTCGAGCACCATGGAGCCGCGGGCTTCGTGAACCGGCATGCCGGCGCCGATCGCCGCGGCCATCGGTTCGTCGATCAAGAGCACCTTGCGGGCGCCCGCGCCCTCGGCCGATTCGCGGATCGCGCGCCGCTCCACCTGGGTGGAGCCATAGGGGACGCAGACCAGCACCCGCGGGCTGGGGCGGAAGAACCGATTGCCGTGTGCCTTGCGGATGAAGTGCTGCAGCATCTTCTCGGTCACCGTGAAATCGGCGATGACGCCGTCCTTGAGCGGCCGGATGGCGGTGATATTGCCGGGCGTGCGGCCCAGCATGTTCTTGGCATCGGCGCCAACGGCCTCGACGACACGGCCGCCACGGCCGGAATCCTCGCGAATCGCCACCACCGACGGCTCATCGAGCACGATGCCGTGACCCCGTGAGTAAATCAGTGTATTGGCGGTTCCAAGGTCTATCGACAGGTCATTGGAAAAATAACCCAGGATGTTCTTGAACATGATGGAACGTTGCCCGAAGCAAGATTAACGGTGCAATCTAGCAATGCCCACGACATAGCGCAAGGCGGCGTGTATCATTGCGAGCGCGCCGCCGGGCGGCGATTCGAAGCTTCTCCAATCGCGGAAAAATCGAGGTCTATGGACAAGGATCAGGTACGGCACATTGCGGTGCTGGCTCGGCTCAGGGTCGCGGACGACGAGATCGCGGATACGGTCGACAAGCTGTCCCGCATCGTCGATTTCGTCGACCAGCTGTCGCAGGCCGATACCGCGGACGTGGTGCCCATGGCCCACCCGCTGGCTGCCGCCCAGCGCCTGCGGCCGGACGTCGTCACCGAGCCCGACGGGCGTGACGAGTTCCAGAAAAACGCCTCCGCCGTCGACGACGGCTTCTACCTCGTACCGAAAGTCATCGAATGAGCAGTGCAGAATTCCACACGCAGACCCTGATGCAGCTTGCGAAGGGCCTCGAGAGCGGCGATTTCACGGCCGTCGAGCTGGTTGAGGCGCTGCTGCGCCGCATCGAGGCGCACGACAAGGCACTCAATGCCTTCATCACCGTTACCGCGGACGCCGCGCTGCAGGCGGCCGAACGGGCCGACGCCGGCAGACGCAAAGGCGAAACCGGGGTCCTCAATGGCCTGCCGATCGTGCACAAGGACATCTTCTGCACCCGCGGCGTGCTGACCACCTGCGGCTCGCGCATGCTCGAGAACTTCGTCTCGCCCTACGACGCGACGGTCGTCGAGCGCCTTGCGGATGCCGGCGCCGTGATGCTCGGCAAGACCAACATGGACGAGTTCGCGATGGGCTCGTCGAACGAGACCAGCTATTTCGGGCCGGTCCGGAACCCCTGGGACCTCGAATGTTCGCCCGGCGGTTCGTCGGGCGGTTCGGCGGCCTCGGTGGCGGCGCGTATCGTGCCGGCGGCGACGGGCACCGATACCGGCGGCTCGATCCGCCAGCCGGCGGCGCTCACCGGCACCACCGGCATCAAGCCGACCTACGGCCGCGTCTCCCGTTTCGGCATGATCGCGTTCGCATCCAGCCTGGACCAGGCGGGGGTGATCACGCGCACGGCGGAAGACGCAGCGCTCCTGCTCGGCGTCATGGCCGGCTTCGACGAGCGCGATTCGACGTCGATCGATCACCCGGTTCCCGACTACGTCGCGGGCCTCGGCCGGTCGCTCGAGGGCCTGCGGGTCGGCATCGTGCGGCAGCATTTCGACGCAGGGCTCGACACGGCGACGGGCAAGGCCGTGCGGGAGGCGCTGTCCGTGCTCGAAGCACAGGGCGCGAGCCTCACAGAAGTCGACCTGCCGAACCTCGACTTGTCCGTGCCGACCTACTACGTGGTGGCGCCCGCCGAGTGCTCGTCCAACCTGTCGCGCTTCGACGGCGTGCGTTTCGGTCATCGCGCGGCGGACCCCGAGGACCTGCTGGACCTGTATTGCCGCAGCCGTGGTGAAGGCTTCGGCGCGGAGGTGAAGCGGCGCATCCTGACGGGCACCTACGTGTTGTCGGCCGGCTACTACGACGCTTACTACCTCAAGGCGCAACAGGTCCGGCAACTCATCGCGGACGACTTCCGCAAGGCATTCGCCGAGGTCGATGTCATCGCCGGCCCGACGGCGCCGGCGCCGGCGTTCCGGCTCGGCGACAAGACCGACGACCCGATCACGATGTACCTCAACGACATCTACACCATCGGCGCCAACCTCGCCGGGTTGCCGGGCATGTCGATCCCGTGCGGTTTCGCGAGCGAGCTGCCCGTTGGGCTGCATCTGGTCGGGCCGCATTTCGGCGAGGAGCGGCTGCTGAACACCGCGCACCAGTACCAGCTGCAGACCGACTGGCACACGCGCTGCCCGGAGGGTTACGTATGAGCGCGGCATGGGAAGTCGTGATCGGGCTCGAGATTCACACGCAGCTCGCGACGAAGAGCAAGATCTTCTCCGGCGCATCGACGGCCTACGGCGCCGAGCCGAACACCCAGGCGTGCCTGGTCGATCTCGGCTACCCGGGCGTGTTGCCGGTGCTGAACGGGGAAGTCGTGCGCATGGCCTGCAAGTTCGGTCTCGCGGTCAATGCCACGATCGCTCCCCGGTCGATCTTCGCGCGCAAGAACTACTTCTACCCCGATCTTCCCAAGGGTTACCAGATCAGCCAGTACGAGCTGCCCATCGTCGAGCACGGCGAACTCTTCATCACGGACGACGACGGCAACGACAAGCGCATCGGCATCACGCGCGCGCATCTCGAGGAAGACGCCGGCAAATCGGTGCACGAGGTGTACGACCGTTACTCCGGTATCGACCTGAACCGCGCCGGCACGCCGCTGCTCGAGATCGTCTCCGAGCCGGACCTGCGCTCGGCGAAGGAGGCGGTCGCCTACATGCGCAAGATCCACACGATCGTGCGCTACCTGGGGATCTCCGACGGCAACATGCAGGAAGGCTCGTTCCGCTGCGATGCCAACGTGTCGGTGCGGCCGCGAGGTGAAGACGCGTTCGGCACGCGTACCGAGATCAAGAACCTCAACTCGTTCCGTTTCGTGGAGCGGGCCATCAACTTCGAAGTCCAGCGGCAGATCGACGTGCTCGAGGACGGCGGTGCGGTGGTGCAGGAGACGCGCCTGTACGACTCGGCGCGCGACGAGACCCGGCCGATGCGCTCCAAGGAAGAGGCCAACGATTACCGCTACTTCCCGGACCCGGATCTCCTGCCCGTCGAAATCAGCAAGGAATTCATCGACGGCGTGCGCGGGACCCTGCCCGAATTGCCGGACGAAAAGCGGCAGCGCTTCGTCGCGGAGTACGGGATCAGGCAGGACGACGCAGCGATCCTGACCGTGAGCCGCGCGCTCGCGGATTATTTCGAGGAAGCCGCGGCAGCGGCGGAAGCGCCTGCCCAGGCCGTCGCGAACTGGGTGATCGGCGATCTCTCCGGCGCCCTGAACAGGGAAGGGCTCGAGATCGAATCGAGCCGCATCGCGGCAAAGGATCTCGCGGGACTGGTCGATCGCATCCACGACGACACGATCTCCGGCAAGATCGCCAAGGAAGTATTCGAGGCCATGTGGGCCGGCGAGGGCGACGCCGACGCGGTGATCGAAGCACGCGGGCTCAGGCAGATCACCGACAGTTCGGCGATCGAGGCGATCGTGGACAAGGTCATCGCCGCCAACCCCGGCCAGGCCGAGGAGTACCGCGCCGGCAAGGAGAAGCTCATCGGCTTCTTCGTCGGCCAGGTCATGAAGGAGACCGGCGGCAAGGCCAATCCCGGCCAGGTCAACGAGATCTTGAAAACCAGGCTGAAGTAACAAGATAAGGTGACAGTGACCCGGACCGGCGGCGCGGCCGATTGGCCGGCCGGCGAATCCGGGTCAGTGTTACCCGGTTCCTCCCCCTCGTTGATTCCTATGGCTGCTGACAACATCACGCCGTTCGTATTCGATTCGCTGCCCGTGCGCGGTGCGCTGATCAGCCTGTCGCGTGCGTGGCGCCGCATGCTGCGCGATCACGATTACGAGCCGCTGGTCCGCGACACCCTCGGTCATGCCGCGGCTGCGACCGGGCTCATCGCGCACAGCCTCAAGTTCGACGGCGCGATTACCCTGCAGATCCAGGGCGGCAGCGGATTGCACATGCTCGTCATGCAGTGCACGAGCGACCTGGAGCTGCGCGGCATGGCGAGTGCCGACGAGATGGCGGCCGGGCGCTCCTTCGCCGACCTGGTGCAGGGCGCCCATTGCGCGATTACCGTGGATTCCGGCGAGCGCCCCTACCAGGGCATCGTGGAGATGGCGCGGTCTTCCCTCGCCGACAGCCTCGAGAATTACTTCGCGCGGTCCGTGCAGGTGCCGAGCCACGTGGCGCTCGTGAGCGACGCGTCGCAGAGCGGCGGCATCCTGTTGCAGCAGATGCCCGGGCAGCGCGGCCTCGACGAGGACGACTGGAATCGTCTCGGTTACCTGGCGGCGACGCTCAAGACCGGGGATTTCGACGCCGACGCCGGCCTCGCGCTGATCGGCAAGCTGTTCGCCGAGGACGACGTGCGCGTGTTCGAGCCCCGGCCGGTGGTGTTTCGCTGCCGTTGTTCGCGGCGCCGCACCGAGGAGATCCTGCGCATGCTGGGCGAAGCCGAGACCCTCGAGGTACTCGCGGAACGGGGGCGCGTGGACGTGACCTGCGAGTACTGCGGCCGGCAACGCAGCTTCGACCCGATCGACGTCGCGAAGCTGTTCGACGCCCGGGCCGTTGCCGGGCCGGACTCCCTGCAGTAGCGCCGGGGTCGGACCTCGATAAGTGTAAGATTTGACTAAGTTTTCAACTAAATAATAGGACGTTTCTTGTGCTAACCGGCCGATTTTGCCTACGAAATTGGCCACCAAACCCGCACGCAATGCAGTAAGTCAATGCTGACTATTCTTGGCCCCAAAACCACCCTTTAGCGCGGAAAACTCGTCATTCAGTAAGCAGAAAGTTTGGTATTTCAGGTAGTTAGCGAGGTCCGACCCCAGCAATGCATAGCGCATTGATTGTCAACGGTCGCCGCAGGCTGGTACACTGGCCTGCCATTAAATATAAAGAAATATTTATTTATTTATGAGCTATGGCGCCGAACAACTCGTCGTGGCGATGAAAGCCCTTGCCGATCCGGTCCGGCTGCGCATCGTCGTGCTCTGCGCGCAGGGCGAGTGCAGCGTGTCGGAACTCACTCAGGTCCTCGGCCTGAGCCAGCCGCGGGTGTCGCAGCACCTGAAGCAGCTCTGCGACGCGGGCCTGCTGGAGCGCTTCCGGGACGGTCATTTCGTTTACTACCGGGTGCTGTCGGGCCGCCGGCAGGCGGCACTGCGGCGCAAACTCCTGGGCCTGGTTCCGATGGACGACCCGGGCTTCGCGGAGGACACGGCG
>DATIUU010000270.1:0-6839 GCA_035466635.1 Woeseiaceae bacterium | reverse complement strand
GATGAGCAAGGCCTATGCGCGGAAGCTCGCGGCGACCATCGACATGAAGCGGGCCCGCCCGTCGTCGGAGGTGGCGCCGGGCGTGCCGCCGGCCTACGAGAGCCCCGACACCACGCACTTCTCCGTGATGGACCGCGACGGCAACGTCGTTGCGAACACGACGACGCTGAATTTCTCCTTCGGTTCGGGCATCGCCGTCGGCGGCGCGGGTTTCCTGCTCAACAACGAGATGGACGATTTCTCGGCCAAGGCGGGCGTGCCGAACGCCTTCGGCCTCCTCGGCGGCGAAGCCAACGAGATCGAGCGTGGCAAGCGTCCGCTAAGCTCGATGACGCCCGTCATCGTGCTCGACGATGGCGATGCATGGTTGGCGACCGGCAGCCCGGGAGGCAGCCGCATCATCACGACGGTGCTGCAGATGCTGGTCAACGTGATCGACCACGGCATGAACATCGCGGAGGCGGAGGCCGCGCCGCGCATGCATCACCAGTGGCTTCCCGACCTGCTGCAGCTGGAATCGGGCTTCAGCCCGGACACGATCCGCATCCTGGAAGCGCGCGGCCACCAGATCGCAGCGTCGCAGTGGTCGATGGGAAGCCTGCAGACAGTCGCCTTCAGGGACGGCGTCTTCCGCGGCTCCTCGGATCCGCGGCGGCCGAATGCGGCCAGCATCGCGCCGGCGCGCGACTAACGCGTTCCCGCAGGCGCTCTACGCGCATTGCGGGAGCGGTTCTCGAAGCGCGATTGAACCGCAGCGGGAGTTTCGGAACTAGACCGCGCGCAGGTACCACTCGAAGTCGAGCGGGCTGATGGTATTGTGGAATTCTCTGGATTCCGCGCGGCGATTGCCGAGGAAGTACTTGCAGTACTCCGCGCCGAGGTAGGCGGGCAGGACCTTGCTGCGTGAGAACTTGTCGAGCGCCGCGTCCCAGCGTATCGGGATTCGCGCCTGCAGCGTGACGAACTCGCCTTCCTCGATCATGCGGCCCGGATCGCATCGATTCGTGAGACCGTGGTGCACGCCGGCCGCGATCGCTGCCGTGACGAGGTACGGGTTCGCATCGGCGCCGGCAACGCGGTGTTCGAAACGCAGGTTCTTCTGGTCCGACATGGGCACGCGCACGGCGACGGCACGGTGGTTCACGCCCCAGTTGGGTTCGACCGGCGCGAAACTCTCCGGCCGCAGCCGCCGGTAGGAGTTCGCATTCGGCGCGAAGATCGCCGTGCTCTCGGGCATGGTTTGCAGCAGGCCGCCGATCGCGTGCCGCAGTCTCGCGGAGAACGGCGGCAACGCCATTTTTTCCTTGCCCTGGGAGAAGAAGTTGACGCCATCCTTGTCGAGCAGGCTCATGTGTACGTGCAGCCCGCAGCCGCTCTCCTCCGCGAAGGGCTTGGCCATGAAGGATGCAACGAAGCCGTGTTTGCGGGCGGCCGCCTTGATGATGCGCTTGAGCAGCACGGCGTGGTCGCACGCCAGCACGGGATCGTCCACGTGCCGCAGGTTGACCTCGAACTGCCCCGGCGCGTACTCCGAGATCGCGGATTCCGCCGGAATGCGCTGCGCCTCGCACCAGTCGTAGACGTCATTCAGGAAGGCCTCGATTTCCCAGAGGTCGTCGTGGCTGTAGACCTGGGCACCCGGCTGCGGCGCGCCGGTTGCCGGCACGCGCGCCGCGCCCGGTGTCGGAATTTCCGCATTGGCGTCGAGCAGGTAGAACTCGAGTTCGGTCGCCATGACGATTTTCAGGCGCTTCCTGTACAGCGGTTCGAGGGCTCGCTCGAGCACCGCGCGCGGATCGGCGAAAAAAGGGGTGCCGTCGTCCTCGAAATAGCGGAACATCGCCTGCGCCATCGGCCGCTCCGCCCAGGGCACCGGCGCGATGCTGCCCGGCACGATGCGGCATTCCCTGTCGGGGTCGCCGTCCGCCTCGGCAAACGGGAAGCCGGGAATGGTGTAGCCGAGGGCGTCCAGCAACACGATGCCCGCGCACATCGCGAATCCCTTCCTGCAGACCTTGTTCATGTCCTCGGCCTGGATGCGCTTGCCCTTCAGGAAGCCGTGCATGTCCGCGACCAGCAGTTCCATGGACACGGTGTCGGGGTATGTCCTGAGCAGCCCGCGGAGTTCCCTCGCGAGCGGCGATGTTTGTCGTTGTGCCATGCGCTGCATGGTAACATTCCGATCCTCACAAGCGACAGGAATAAGAACATCAAAATCAAGGACCTGTACGCCCGACGCCGGGTCGTTTCCAGAACGGTCGCGGGTCTCGTAATGCTCGCGTGGTCAGCGGGTGCCGTGGCGCTCGAAGCCGCGGTTCCCGCCGTGATCCTCGACGAGGTTCCGTTCGAGTTCGTCGCCAGCGGCGTGCCGGCCGGCGCCACCGTCGAGGTCGAGCTGGATGGCCGGCGGTATTCGGTCGCGGCCGACGAGAATGGCCGGGCAACGCTGTCGGATCTCGTCGCGCGCGGCAGCGGCCGCCAGACGATCGGCTACGCGGCGGCCGGGGAATCCGGGACGGTCGAGCTGCGCGTGATGCCCGGCTGGGTCTCGCTGCTGCCGGCATTCACCGCGATCGCGGTCGCGCTCATCATCCGCAGCGTCGTGCCGGCCCTGTTGCTCGGCATCTGGCTCGGCGCGACCGCGCTGCAGTCCTTTTCAGTAAAGGGCGCGGCCATCGGCCTGCTCGATTCTTTCCAGGTATTCGTCGCCAATGCCGTCGCCGACGCCGATCATGCAGCCATCATCCTGTTCACGATGATGATCGGCGGCATGGTGGGGATCATCACGCGCAACGGCGGCATGATGGCCATCGTCAGGATGGTCGTGAGCCGTGCGCAGACCGCCATGGGCGCGCAGGTGGCCGCCTGGCTCATGGGGCTGATGATCTTCTTCGACGACTACGCGAATACGCTCGTCGTCGGCAATACCGCGCGCCCGATAACGGATCAGCTGAAGATTTCCAGGGAGAAGCTCGCCTACATCGTCGACTCGACGGCTGCGCCGGTCGTGAGCATCGCCCTGATCACCACGTGGATAGGCTACGAGGTGAGTCTCATCGACGAGTCCCTGCAGGACATCAGCGAACTTGCCGACGTGCCCGCCTACGAGATCTTCCTGCAGTCGATCCCTTACAGCTTCTACCCGATACTCGCGATCGTCTTCGTGTTGATGGTGGCGCTCACGGGGCGCGACATGGGGCCGATGTACACGGCCGAGTTGCGCGCCCGCAACGGCAGGGTGCATTCGGTCGAGGAAGATGCGGAAGCGGAAAACAGCGATGCGCTCGAGCCGAAGCCGGATGCACCGGCCCGGCCCGTGAATGCGTTCGTGCCGATCATCGTGCTGGTCGTGTCGCTGCTCGGCGGCCTGGTCGCGACCGGCGAGGGCGAGACGATCCGTGACATCATCGGCGACGCCGACCCCTACAAGGCGATGATGTGGGCATCCTTCATCGGCGCGCTGACGGCCGCATTGATGTCGATCGGGCAACGTATCCTGACGACGCACGAGACCGTCGACGCCTGGTACGGCGGCGCGCGCGCCACGCTGTTCGGCATGATCGTGCTGGTGCTTGCCTGGTCGATGTCCGACGTGACGACCGCGCTCAACGCCAAGGGCTACCTGATCACCATACTCGGCGAATCGATACCCGCCGAGTGGGTGCCTGCGGCGGTATTCGTGCTGGCCGGCATCACGGCCTTCGCGACCGGCACCAGCTGGGGCACCATGGGCATACTCGTGCCGCTGGTCGTGCCACTGGCCTGGGCGGTGATGAGTGTCAACGGCATGACCGCGGCAGGCGACATGCACATCCTGTACTCGTCCGTTGCCTGTGTTCTGGCCGGCGCCGTCTGGGGCGACCATTGCTCGCCCATCTCGGATACCACGGTACTGTCATCGATCGCGTCGGGCTGCAACCACATCGAGCACGTCCGCACCCAGTTACCCTATGCGCTGCTCGTCGGCCTCATTGCGATCGTGTTCGGCACCGTGCCGGGTGGTTACGGCGTGCCGCCGTGGGTCTCGCTGCTGGTCGGCGGCGTGGTCATGTACGTCGTGCTGCGCTTGCGCGGCCGCCAGGCCGACGCCGACGCGGCTCCCTGAGCGGGCTGCAGCCTGTACGCGGCCGCGCCGCGTAGCGTATCCTTCAGGCTCCGGATCGCAGAGGAGTGCGGGGTTTGTCCCCATATGCGCCGAAAACCGATTATTGGAGTTCCGGCTGACCGCCGCGTTCTCGAGCCGCACCCGTTTCACATGGCGGGTGAGAAATACCTGAAAGCCATTACCGAGGCCGCCAACGCGGTACCGTTGATCATCCCCGTCCTGGCCGATGATCTGGCTATCGACGAACTGGTGGAGCAGGTCGACGGCGTGCTGCTGACGGGCAGCCCGAGCGACCTGGAACCGCACCATTACGGCAGCGAGTCCGACGATCCGCAGGCCCTGCGCGATCCGCACCGCGACGCGATGACCCTGCCGATCGCCCGGCATGCGCTGCAGACGGGCGTGCCGTTGTTCGCGATCTGCCGCGGCTTCCAGGAACTGAACGTGGTTCTCGGCGGCACGCTGCACCAGAAGGTGAAGGACGTGCCCGGCTACCACAACCACAAGGAGAATCCGCAGGACCCCATCGAGGTGCAGTACGGTCCCGCGCACCCGGTGGTACTGTCCGAAGGGGGGCTGCTCGCGCGCCTCGCCGGCACCCGGGAAGTCATGGTGAATTCACTCCATGGCCAGGGCATCCGCAAGCTGGCGGCCGGCGTCACGGTGGAGGCGGTCGCGGACGACGGCTTGATCGAGGCCTTCACGGTCGACGAAGCCGCAGCCTTCGCGCTCGCCGTGCAGTGGCACCCCGAGTGGCAGGCGAAGAGGAATGAATTTTCGAGCGCGATCTTCCGGGCATTCGGAGACGCATGCAGTGAACGCGCCAGGAGCAGGTAAACAGGTGTAACGTGAATTCAGACGATATTTTTCAACCGTGGCTGAAGCAGAGAGGCATCCAGGACGTCGAGGCGTTCGTGCCGGACATGGCCGGCTCGGCTCGCGGCAAGGTATTGCCGGCCGACAAGTTCGGCAGTGGGCAGATGAAAATGCCCGAATCCATATTCTCGCAGACCGTTTCGGGCAACTACATCAACGACCCGCGGAACGTCGAGGACAGGGACATGCTGCTCGTGCCCGACGCGCGTACGCTGCGGCCGGTGCCATGGGCCACGGACCCCGCGGCGTCCGTGTTTCTCGATTGTTATCGCCGCGACAAGACGCAGGTGCCGACGTCGCCGCGCGGTGTCCTGCGCAACGTGCTCGCGAAGTACGAGGAGCGCGGCTGGAAGCCGGTCGTTGCGCCCGAGGTGGAGTTCTACCTGATCAGCCCGCAGTCGGATGCGACGCAGGACGCGGAGCCGCCGGAAGGCCGCCTGGGCTGGAAGGAGGGCGCGCGCCAGCCGTTCAGCATCGACACGATGAACGACTTCGACCCGTTCATCAACGACGTTTACGCCTACTGCGAAGACCAGCGAATTCGCATCGATACCCTGTCGCAGGAAGCGGGCCCCGCCCAGTTCGAGATCAACTTCCTGCACGGCAATCCCGTCGATCTCGCCGACCAGGTGTTCCTGTTCAAGCGCACGGTACGCGAGGCCGCCATCGAGCACGAGATGCGGGCGACGTTCCTGGCCAAGCCGATGTCCGGGGAGGCGGGAAGCGCGCTGCACATCCACCAGAGCGTGGTGGACAAGGACGGCGTGAACATCTTCTCGACCCCCGAAGGCGAGCCGAGCGCCATGTTTTACGGCTTCCTCGGCGGGCTGCAACGCTACATGCCAGAAGCGTTGCTGATTTTTGCGCCCTACGTGAACTCGTTCCGCCGCTTCCTCAACCCCTTCGACTCGCCCGTCAACCTGGCCTGGGCGATCGACAACCGTACCGTCGGGCTGCGGGTGCCGGATGCACCGCCGGAGGCGCGCCGCATCGAGAACCGGCTGGCCGGCTCCGACGTCAACCCGTACCTTGCGATCGCCGCGTCGCTGGCATGCGGCTACCTCGGCATGGTCGAGGGGCTGCGCGCGACCGAGCCGATCGAGGGCAGCGCCTACGGCAACGAGTTCGGGCTGCACAGGCACATCTATTCGGCGATCGAGGCATTGCGCGACAGCACCGCCATGCGCAGCATGCTCGGTGACGACTTCGTCCGACTTTACTGTGCGCTCAAGGACGACGAGTACATGGAATTCCAGGAGATCATCACGCCCTGGGAGCGTGAGATCCTGATGTTCAACGTTTGATCGAGGTGTTACATGGCGGCGACTGGAAAGCGTTCGCGGCAAGACTGGCAGGAGCTGGATAAAGATCACCACCTGCATCCGTTTACGGACCACAAGGCGCTGCACGAGAAGCGTTCGCGGATCATCACGCGGGCCGAGGGCGTGTACATCTTCGACGCCGACGGCAACAAGATCCTCGACGGCATGTCGGGCCTGTGGTGCGTCAATGCCGGCTACGGCCAGCAGTCGCTGATCGACGCGGCGACCAGGCAGCTCAAGGAGCTGCCGTACTACAACAACTTTTTCCAGTGCGCGCACCCGCCGTCGATCGAACTCGCGGCGCTGCTGCAGGAAGTCAGCCCGCCGCAGATCAACCGGGTGTTCTTTGCGGGCTCGGGGTCCGAGTCGAACGATACGGTGGTGCGCATGGTCCGGACTTACTGGGACCTCATGGGACAGCCGCAGCGGCACACGATCATCAGCCGCAAGAACGCCTACCACGGATCGACGGTGGCCGCCGCCAGCCTCGGCGGCATGAAGCCCATGCACCGGCAGAGCGGCCTGCCGATACCGGG
>DATIUU010000269.1:0-2477 GCA_035466635.1 Woeseiaceae bacterium | reverse complement strand
GCCGAGCTTCTTGATGATCTTGGTCTGGGCGGCGCCACCCACGCGCGATACCGACAGGCCGGCGTTGATGGCCGGGCGGATACCGGCGTTGAACAGGTCCGTCTCGAGGAAGATCTGGCCGTCCGTGATGGAGATGACGTTGGTCGGCACGAACGCCGACACGTCGCCGGCCTGGGTTTCGATGATCGGCAGCGCCGTCAGCGAGCCGGTCTTGCCCTTGATCTTGCCGCCGGATACCTGCTCGACGTGTTCCGCGTTGACGCGGGCCGCGCGCTCCAGCAGGCGCGAGTGCAGGTAGAAGACGTCGCCGGGATAGGCTTCGCGGCCCGGCGGGCGCCGCAGCAGCAGCGATACCTGGCGGTACGCCCAGGCCTGCTTGGTGAGGTCGTCGTAAATAATGAGCGCGTCTTCGCCGTGGTCGAGGAAGTACTCGCCCATCGAGCAGCCCGAGTACGGGGCGATGTACTGCATCGCCGGGCTATCGGCAGCGGGGGCGGCCACGACGATCGTGTGCGCCATCGCGCCCTCTTCCTCGAGCTTGCGCACGACGCCCGCGATCGACGAGGCCTTCTGGCCGATCGCGACGTAGATGCATTTGATGCCCGTGCCGCGCTGGTTGATGATCGTGTCGACGGCGACGGCGGTCTTGCCCGTCTGGCGGTCGCCGATGATCAGCTCGCGCTGGCCGCGGCCGATCGGCACCATCGAGTCGATGGACTTGAGGCCCGTCTGCACCGGCTGCGACACCGACTGGCGCTGGATGACGCCGGGCGCGACCTTCTCGATCGGCGCCGTGCCGTCCGCCTCGATCGGGCCCTTGCCGTCGATCGGGTTGCCGAGGGGGTCGACGACGCGGCCGAGCAGCCCGCGGCCGATCGGCACCTCGAGAATGCGGCCGGTCGTCTTGACCGTGTCGCCTTCCGAGATGTGCTTGTAGTCGCCAAGGACGACGGCACCCACCGAGTCCTGCTCGAGGTTCAGAGCCAGGCCGAAAGTGTTGCCGGGGAACTCGAGCATTTCGCCATAGCGGGCGTCGGCAAGTCCGTGGATACGGACGATACCGTCGGTGACCGCGATAACGGTACCGACGTCGCGCGCTTCGGTCGATACCTCGAAGTTCTCGATGCGTTCCTTAATCAGCTGGCTGATTTCAGAAGCTTTGAGTGCCATGTTGTTTTCCTCTTTACTTGGTCAACGCGTTGGCCAGGCCTTCGAGCCTGGCGCGCAGCGAGCCATCGATTACGACATCGCCCGCGCGGATGACCGCGCCGCCGATGAGATTTTCGTCGATTTGGGTGGATATCCTGACATCGCGCCCGAGCTTCGCCGACAGCGCGCTCGCGATGGCTTTTTGCTGCGCCTCGCTCACTGGCGACGCGGCCGTGATAACGGCATCGATGCTGTTTTCCACCTTTGCCTTCAATGCTTCGAACTGCGCCGAGATTTCCGGCAGCGCGACGACGCGGCCGTTCTCCAGCAGCAATTTCAGGAAGTTGGTGCCGTGCCGGCTGCCGCCGGCGAACACCGACTCCTTGCCCACCGCGGCGGCGAACAGCCCCTGCAGGAACTCGAGACGCTGGTCGTCGGTCAGTGACGGCTGGCCCAGAAATGCCAGCACCTGGCCGTCGCCGAGCAGGTCCCTGGCGGCCGCGAGCGACGCGGACAATTCGTCGAGCGCGCCGGTTTCCCGGGCGACCGCGAAAAGCGCCTGGGCGTAGGGCCTTGCCACTGTATTGTTGTCAGCCACGGCCTAGAGCTCCTGCGCAAGCTGGCCCAGGATATCCTCGTGTGCCTTGTCGTCGATCTCGCGGCGGAGAATCTTCTCGGCACTCGCGATCGCGATGGCCGAAACCTGGCCCCGCAGCTCCTCGCGAGCCTTGTGGACCTCCTGCTCGATCTCGGCCTTGGCTGCCGTGAGCTGGCGGTCGCGTTCCTTGACGCCGTCCGACTTGCCCTCCGCCACGATCTCGTTGGCGCGGGCGTGGGCCTGGTCGAGGATCGACGTCGCCTGCCTGCGCGCATCGGCGACGATCTCGTCCGCTTCGGCACGTGCCCTGGCGAGATTCTCCTCGCCCTTCTCGGCGGCCGCGAGACCTTCCGCGATCTGCTTCTGCCGCTCCGCGAGGGCGCTCATGATCGGCGGCCATATGAACTTCATACAGAAACCGACGAACACGATCATCGCGATCGTCTGGCCGATGAGCGTTAGATTAATGTCCAAGGAATTCTCCTGAGTATTCTGTTCGCGGTCCCGGAATCGCCCCTGCAACAGGAATCGCTCCCGCAGCGAGAACCGCCCCTGTCACAATCGCGGCTCGAGAACCGCTCCTGCAACAGGAATCGCTGGTGCTTTTAACCGCCGGTGGCCGCCTGCAGCTGGCCGATGAACGGATTCGCAAAGGCGAAGAACAGTGCGATACCGACACCGATCATGGCTACGGCGTCGAGCAGCGCGACCACGATGAACATCTTCGTCT
>DATIUU010000268.1:0-15282 GCA_035466635.1 Woeseiaceae bacterium | reverse complement strand
GAGATCCTCGAAAACCAGCACGTCCGGGAGGTATATCTCGGACAGGAGTTCAAACTCTGAGGCAATGCTAAAACCTTCGCTGCAGCTAAAACTCGGTCAGACACTCACAATGACACCGCAATTGCAGCAGGCCATCCGCCTGCTGCAGCTGCCCGTTCTCGACCTGAACGCCCAGATACAGGACGCGCTCGAAGAGAACATCATGCTGGAGATGGAGGACCTGCCGGACGTCCCTAAGACGAGCGACGAATCGACGGTCGAGATCGAGGCCATCCGCGCGGAAGACCAGTGGCAGGCGCGCGTCGACCGCCAGATCCAGGACGGCGGCTGGAACGGCGAAGGCCGCCCTATCAGCGAATTTGCCGACGAGTCCGGGCAGAGCCTTCGCGAGCACCTGCTGTGGCAGCTCGAAATGGAACAATTCTCGCCGCGCGAAGCGCTGATCGGCGAAGCGATCATCGACGCGATCAACGACGACGGCTACCTGACGATCGGTCTCAACGAGATCGGTGAATGCCTGCAGCCCGAAACGGGCGTGCGCGACGACGAGATCGAGGCCGCGCTGACCAAGGTACAGCGGTTCGACCCCGCGGGCATCGGTGCTCGCTCGTTGTCGGAGTGCATTACTTTGCAGTTGCAGCAGCTCGACCCGGAAACGCCGGGCCTCGAGCTTGCCCTCGAACTTGCGAAGCGGCACCTCGACCTCGTCGCCACGCGTGAATACGGCGAGCTGCGCCGCAGCCTGCGGACCTCCGAGGAAACTCTGCACGATGCACTGGCGCTGATCCGCGGTTGCAATCCGCGCCCCGGCCAGACCGTGAGCCCGTCTGCCGCGGAGTACGTGATCCCCGACGTGTTCGTGCGCAAGGTGGACAATCGCTGGCAGGTCGAGATCAGCCCCACGGGCGTACCCAAGCTGTCGGTCAACCAGCAATACGCGAAACTGCTCCGCGGTAACGGCGACCACGCCGTGCTGCGCACCCAGCTGCAGGAGGCGCGCTGGCTCATTCGCAGCCTCGAAATCCGCAACGAGACCCTGCTCAAGGTCGCCACCTGCATCGTCAAACGGCAGACGGATTTCCTCGAGCACGGTGACGAAGCGATGAAACCGATGGTGTTGCGTGACGTTGCCGACGAGATCGGCATGCACGAGTCGACCATTTCGCGCGTCACGACGAACAAGTACATGCACACGCCGCGCGGTGTCTTCGAGTTCAAGTATTTCTTCTCGAGCCACCTCGCGACGGCGGACGGCGAAGATCAGTCTTCCACGTCGGTGCGCGCGAAGATCCGCAAGCTCATCGGTGCCGAGAATCCGGCGAAACCGCTGAGTGACAGCAAGATCGCAGACTTGCTCGAGGACGAGGGGATAAAGGTTGCGAGGCGCACGGTCGCGAAGTACCGTGAGGCCATGAACATTGCGTCATCGAGTGAGCGTCGCCAGCGACCGGCGCGATAAATGCACAAGGAAGTGAGTTCGTAATTACAAGCAGGAGAAGACTATGCAACTCAATGTCTCGGGCCACCATGTTGAAATCACGGAAGCGATGAGAGGTTACGTAGAGTCCAAGATCGAACGCCTCGAGCGACATTTCGACATGGTGTCAGACGTTCATTGTATTCTTACGGTGGAAAAGCTCCGGCACAAGGCGGAAGCCAAGGTGAAAGTGAACGGCGGAACCATCTATGCCGACAATACTGAAGAAGACATGTACGCTGCGATCGACGGCCTCGTAGACAAGCTCGACCGGCGCGTAAAGAAGCACAAAGAGAAGATGGTCAACCACCACGCAAGAGACGCCGACAAGAGGCGCTTCTGAGATTCGGCCGCGCCGCGCGAGCGGCGCGGCGTCACTTACAAGAACAACAACAAGCCATGTTTCTGGAAAACATCATCAATCGGGATGCCGTGCTCTGCAACGCGCATGCTCGCAGCAAGAAGCATTGCCTCGAGATCCTGAGCGAGCTACTGGTTCGAAACCAACCCGATATCCCGTCCGAAGACATCTTCGAGAGTCTCATCGAGCGGGAGCGACTCGGCTGTACGGGCCTGGACGTCGGCGTCGCTTTCCCCCGTTGCCGCGTGGAAGGCATCGACCGCTGTGTCGCGGCAATGATCAAGCTCTCGGACCCGATCGACTTCGATGCCAGCGATGGCGAGCCGGTCGACCTGGTATTCGGGTTGATGGTGCCGAAGGATGTCACCGACAGCCATCATGCCGACATTGCCATGGTCACGGACCTGCTCGGCGACGACGAACTGAGACAGAGGTTGCGCGCAGCGACATCGAGCAGCGCCCTGTACAAGTTACTGATCGAGGCCGGCAGGGCATCGGTCCCCGGTCAGCTGAAGACCGCTCACGGCAATTGACGGCCCGGCGGCCGGGAAGAATCCGAGCATGGCAGACAGCACGCGACTGATCATCGTAAGCGGACTGTCCGGCTCCGGAAAGACGGTCGCGCTTCATGTGCTCGAGGATCTCGGCTACTACTGCATGGACAATCTTCCGGCGCGGCTTCTCAAGAGCGTCGTCGAGGAAGTCTCCACCGGTCCCGGCGAGGTCGGCCGCGGGATCGCCGTCGGCATCGATGCCCGCAATCGCCGCTCGGACCTCGAATCCCTGCCGCGGCTGATCGAGGAGTTCCGGCAACGGAATATCCAGACCGACGTCCTGTTCGTGCTCGCCGAAGACGAAGTGCTGCTCAAGCGTTACAGCGAAACCCGCCGGCGGCATCCGCTCGCGGCACACGGCGCGGAACTGCGCGCCGCGATCGATGCAGAGCGGGAGATCCTGGCGGAGGTCATCAACTCGGCCGATCTCATCATTGACACCTCCCGCACCAGCGTGTACGAACTCGCCGACATCATCCGCGAGCGCGTCGACCGGCGTCCACCGGCCTCGTTGTCGGTTCTGATCGAATCGTTCGGGTTCAAGAACGGTATACCGGCCGACGCCGATTTCGTTTTCGACCTGAGATGCCTGCCGAATCCGTACTGGGATCTCAACCTGCGGCACCTGACGGGGCTGGACGAACAGG
Organism: Woeseiaceae bacterium; assembly: GCA_035466635.1. Classification (GTDB taxonomy): domain Bacteria; phylum Pseudomonadota; class Gammaproteobacteria; order Steroidobacterales; family Woeseiaceae; genus UBA1847. The sequence continues at coordinate 12,243 of DATIUU010000268.1, read as the reverse complement.
TCATCGAATTCCTCGACGCCCAGCAATCGGTGAGCGCAATGCACGATGACATCCTGGCGTTCCTGGAGCGCTGGATTCCGGAATACCGGAAGTCCAACCGCGGATTCCTGACCGTCGCCATCGGCTGCACGGGCGGGCAACACCGGTCGGTTTACATGGCGGAGAAACTCGCCGCCGCCCTGCGCGAACTCCCCGGTCCTGTGACCACGCGCCACAAGGAGCTGTAAGAACGCCGGGTGATTTCGGTTAAACTCCTGCCGTGTGCGGCCCCATACCGGAGCCGGATTGCCAGTCGGGGCAGGATCCATGGAAGCGAGAGAGCATACCCAGGGCAACCTGCAGCTGTTGCGCGAGAAGCTCGACAGCGGCCGCCTGCGTTCCGCGAAACACATGGTGCACAGCCTGCGCCCGGCGGAGATTGCACGCCTGCTCGAATCCCTGCCCCTGCAGGAGCGCGCACTCCTGTGGGAGATGGTTGCGGCCGACGACGAGGGCGACGTCCTCGTCGAATTGAGCGACGAAGTCCGCGACGGCCTCGTCCGGGACATGCAGACCGACGAACTCATCGCCGCAACGGCCGGCATGGATTTCGACGATCTCGCGGACCTGCTGGCGGATTTGCCGGAAGTCGTCACGAACCAGGTATTGCAGTCGCTCGACAAGTCCGATCACGATCGCCTGCAACAGGTGCTTGCCTACGACGAGGACTCCGCCGGCGGCCTGATGAACATCGACATCGTGACCGTGCGTCCCGATGTTACGCTGGAGGTCGTCACGCGCTACCTGCGCGCCGTCGGCGAAATGCCTGACGGCACCGACCTGATATTCGTCGTCGATCGCGACAACGAGTACGTCGGCTCGCTGTTCCTGTCGCGCCTCCTCACACACGACGCGGATGCGCTGGTCTCCAGCATCATGTCCACCGACGTGCTGCCGATCCCCGCACACACGCCGTCGAAACAGGTTGTCTGGGAGTTCGAGAACCGCGACCTGCTGTCGGCGCCGGTGGTGGACGACGACTACCGCGTCGTGGGCCGAATCACGGTCGACGACGTCGTCGATGTGATCCGCGAAGAGGCGGAACACTCGCTGATGAGTGCCGCGGGCCTGGACGAAGAAGACGACATGTTCGCACCGGTGTTCAAGAGCGCGAGGCGGCGCGCGCTGTGGCTCGGCATAAACCTCGGCACGGCGTTTCTCGCGGCTTCGGTGGTCGACCTGTTCCAATCCACCATCGACAAGATCGTCCTGCTGGCGGTGCTGATGCCCGTCGTTCCCAGCATGGGCGGCGTCGCCGGAACGCAGTCACTGGTCATCATCACGCGCGCGATGGCGCTCGGCCAGGTCGACAAGACCAATGCCGTCCGCATCCTCAAGAAGGAACTCGCGGTGGGCCTGCTCAACGGCGTTGGATGGTCCATCGTGGTGGCGCTATTCACCTACCTGTGGTTCGGTGACTGGCGCATCGGCGGCGTCATCGCCGCAGCCATGATCATCAACCTGTTCATGGCCGCACTCTCCGGATTCGGAATTCCGGTGCTGCTCAAGAAGATGCGGATCGATCCGGCCATCGCCGGCGGCGTCGTGCTCACCACCGTGACCGACGTCGTGGGCTACATGACCTTTCTCGGACTCGGGGCCGCCCTGCTGCTCTGAAACGATTGCGGGCGCCGGCGCTCAGCGATGCAGGATATCGAGATCCTCTTCCACCCAGTGCGGCGCAAACAGCCGCGGCACGTCCCCGCCCGTCACAAACTGCCGCAACTGGTCGCGCACCTGCAGGGCATCCCGGTAACCGAGCTCGATCAGCTCGCGCGTATAGGCCTGCTCGAACATCAGGTAGCTCAGCAAGCGGCCTTCTCCCCTGCCGCGCCCGCTGACGCCCCACAGCAGCGTGCGCAGCGCGACCGGCAGTTCCTCGCGATGGCGGCGCGCCAGTATGCGCAGGTCCTCGCTGGGCACGATCACCATCGTGTCGATCGGCCGCATCCGCGACAGCTTGGGACCGCGGTTTTCCGCCGGTACCGAGTCGATGAGCTGGTTGATGCGGTTCAGCCGTTCCAGGTCGGAGTACAGGCCGTCCATGAACAGGGTGTCCAGCGTATAGCCCGCTATCTCCGCGAAACTGGGAAACGCGGCAGGCACTCCAGGGTCGCCGGAACCGTCGCCAATTTCGTTGCGCACGCCGACCACGAGGATGCGGTCGGCACCGAGGCGCACGGCCGGGCTCAGCGGGGTCGCCTGCCGCATCGCGCCGTCGCCGAAGTACTCGTTGCCGATCCGGACCGGCGGGAAGATCATGGGCACCGCGATGCTCGCCATCAGGTGGTCGAGGTTGATGCCGCTGCGCACGCCGCAACGACGGGTGCGCGACCACTCTGCGTGGTCGCCGCTGGCATCGAAGAACGAGGTGGATTTCGCCGAACTGTAGCCCGCCGCCGTAATGCTGACCGCATCCAGCCAGCCGTGTTCGATGCCATGCCGGATACGCGCAAGGCGAATATTGCGGCCGAGCAATTCGCGCAGGGGCGAATTGTCGAGCAGCGACTTCGGCATGCGGACCAGCGTGCCGCCGGTCACCAGGGCACCGAGCCACTGCAGGCTGCTTTTCAGCATCGCCGGGTTGTCGGTCCGGTAGACCTGGTGGCTCCTGAAGTTGCCCCAGACCCGCTCCAGCTCCGCGACCGCCAGGCGGAACCGGCGCGCCTTGGCCGCCAGCACGGCGGAATTGATCGCGCCGGCGGAGGTCCCGCTGATGATCCCGAACGGGTTGACGCTGCCCCGCGGCACGAGTTCGGCGATCGCCTTCAACACCCCGACCTGGAACGCCCCGCGCGCCCCGCCGCCGGGCAGTACCAGCGCGGTCTTGTTCCTGTTCGACGGTGTTTCCATGCTGAACCCGTTGTCGTCCTGCGCCATGAGCCCTTGCGTACGCTGCACCGACTCGTATCATAGTGGCTTCTGCAAATCCAACGATTCGGACTCATCCATGAAACGCTTTACGCCCGGTCTACTGTTCCTGGCCCTGGTCTTTTTGCCCGTTGCCCCGGCCCTCGCCGACGGCGGCGTCGCGATCGGCGCCCCCGCTCCCGAATTCGAGCTGCCGGACCAGGACGGGCAGCTGCACTCACTCGAGGACTACCGGGACCAGTGGGTGGTGCTGTATTTCTATCCGAAGGACGAAACGCCGGGCTGCACGACGCAGGCCTGCGAATTTCGCGACAACATCTTCGCGTTCCGCAAGCTGAACGCGCAGATCCTCGGCGTGAGCCTGGACGACGTCGAGTCGCACAAGCAGTTCGCGGAGAACCATGGCCTGCCCTTCCCCCTGCTGGCGGACGCGGACGGCAAGACGGCCGACGCGTACGGCGTGAAGACGAAAATGATGGGCTGGACCGTTGCCAAGCGGCAGACCTTCATCGTCGACCCACGGGGCAATATCGCGCGGCATTACGAGAAGGTCGACCCGGACACGCACGCCGCCGCCGTGCTCGCCGACCTCGAAGCACTCGGGGCTAGTGCAACGCCCTGATGCCTTCGTCGAGGCCCGCGATCGTGAGCGGGAACATGCGATCCTCCATGATCTCGCGCGTCAGCTTGACTGACGGCGTGAAATCCCATCGCTCCCGCGGCTCGGGGTTCAGCCAGATAGCCTTGTTGTAGGTGTTCAGCAGGCGCTTGATCCAGACGGCGCCCGGTTCCTCGTTCCAGTGCTCGACGCTGCCGCCGGCATAGACAATTTCGTAGGGACTCATCGTGGCGTCGCCGACGAAGATCAGCTTGTAGTCCGCGCCATACTTGTGAACGATGTCGAGCGTCGCGACGCGCTCCGCGTGCCGTCTGCGATTGTCCTTCCACAGCGATTCGTAGATGAAGTTGTGAAAGTAAAAATACTCGAGGTGCTTGAACTCGGTGCGGGCGGCCGAGAACAACTCTTCGCAGACGCGCACATGATCGTCCATCGAACCGCCGATATCCAGACACAGCAGCACTTTCACGGCATTGTGCCGCTCCGGAACCATGCGGATATCGAGCAGCCCGGCATTGCGCGCGGTCTTGTCGATCGTGTCTTCGAGGTCGAGCTGGTCCGCGGCACCTTCGCGCGCGAACTTCCGCAACCGTCGTAACGCCACCTTTATATTGCGCGTCCCGAGTTCGACGGAATCGTCGAGATTGCGGTACTCACGCCGGTCCCAGACCTTTACGGCGCTGCGATGCCGCGAGCCGTGCTGGCCGATGCGGACGCCCTCCGGGTTATAGCCGTAGGCGCCGAACGGCGAGGTGCCCGCGGTGCCGATCCACTTGCGGCCCCCTTCGTGGCGATCGTCCTGTTCCTGCAGGCGTTCGCGCAGGGCCTTCATCAGTTCATCGAAGCCGCCGAGCGACTCGATCTTTGCGCGCTCCTCGTCGGACAGCAGCAGCTCCGCCTGCTGCCGCAGCCAGTCCTCCGGGAGTTCCTCGAACAGGTCGCCAAGGCTGTCCTCGACGCCTTTGAAGTAGGCGCCGAATATCCGGTCGAAACGGTCGAACTGCGATTCGTCCTTGACCAGCGTGGCGCGCGACAGGTAGTAGAAGTCGTCGACGCTGGTTCCGGCGACCCCGCGTTTCATTGCTTCGAGAAGCGTGAGGAGCTCCGTTAGCGACGTCTTCATGCCGCCTTCGCGAAGCAGGTAGAAGAACGGTATCAGCATTGCCGCTATTGGTGCCCCGCGCCGCGATCCAGGAACACCAGGCGTTCGAAGAGATGCACGTCCTGTTCATTCTTGAGCAGCGCACCGTGCAGGGGCGGGATCGCCGTGCGCTTGTCGTTACTGCGCAGCGCTTCCGGCGGAATGTCCTCTGCCAGCAGCAACTTGATCCAGTCCAGCAGCTCGGAGGTCGACGGTTTCTTCTTCAGCCCCGGCACGTCGCGAAGCTTGTAGAAGGCATTGAGCGCTTCCTTGAGCAGGGCCTGCTTCAGGCCCGGGTAGTGCACGTCGATGATCCGCGACATCGTGTCCCGGTCGGGGAACTTGATGTAGTGGAAGAAACAGCGGCGCAGGAACGCGTCGGGAAGCTCCTTCTCGTTGTTGCTCGTGATCACGATGATCGGGCGGTGCTTCGCCGTGACGAGCTGCTTCGTCTCGTAGACGTAGAATTCCATGCGATCGAGTTCGCGCAACAGGTCGTTCGGGAACTCGATGTCGGCCTTGTCGATCTCGTCGATCAGCAGTACCGGCTGCTCGTCCGACGCGAAAGCTTCCCAGATCTTGCCCTTCTGGATGTAGTTGGCGATGTCATGAACGCGGTCGTCCCCGAGCTGCGAATCCCTGAGACGTGCCACCGCGTCATACTCGTAAAGACCCTGCTGCGCCTTGGTAGTGGACTTGATGTGCCATTCGAACAGCGGCTTGCCGAGCGCGTTCGCCACCTCCACCGCCAGCTGGGTCTTGCCCGTGCCGGGCTCGCCCTTGACGAGGATGGGCCGCTCGAGGGTTACCGCCGCATTGACGGCCATCATGAGGTCGTCCGTTGCCACGTAGGTGCTTGTGCCTGTGAAGCGAGTGTCGGTCATGTCTGTCCCGGTAATTCAGCGCGTGCCAGGAGCATTTTACCCGTTGCCGGGCGAGAGGTCAGGCGCCGGGCGGTCCGGCGGGACTTATGTTACCCGGCCGGGACCAGCGTGAGTTGGTGCCGCGGCTCGCCCGGCAGGAACGGGCTCGGCCGCCCGTGCACCCACTCGTCGTGGCCCTTGCGATAGAACGACGACAGCGGATGGCCGCTCTGGCCCGTGGGCATGTGCATCAGGCCGTGCTCCTCGTCGCCGGGCGACACCGAGAAGCGCTGCGAGGCGCCGAACGCAGGTCCCTGAGCCTTCGGCAGGTCGACGTCGCCGTTCAGCGGCTCTGCCGGCATGTCCAGCAACGGTGCCAGCACCGGCAGGGCCCGGCTCAACGGGTGGCGTATCGCCGCCGTGTTGATCTCACCCCAGCGGCGCTCGCCGAGCCCGCCGTCGTAGTGCGCCTCGAACCACGCGATATTGGTTTCGATGGCATCGAGCAGGAGTTCGTCCCACGAGTCGTAGACGCCCGGCAGCAGGTGCGGCGGCCGCTCCGAGAGCAGTTGCCAGAGCACGCCTTCGAACTGGTTGCTCTGCAGCGGCTCGATGTCGCCGCCGTTCGCGGCGCGCACCGGCGCCATGAGCCCGTGGAAGACCCTCGACTGCACCTCGAGCCGGAATGCGCGCACGAGGCGGTAGCCGACCGATTCGGGCGTAGCGCGCGGGATCCAGTCGCGGACCAGCTCGCGGTACTCGGCGAGCTGCGGGCTCGCGGCAACGCGCTCGTCGCTGAGCACGCCGAGGATCACGTCGCGCCAGCCGGACAGGAACAACGCACGATCGTCGTACTGGATCGCGAGCATGTCCGCCGGCGAGAATTCGTCCGCGTCGCGCAGCGAATCCCGTATCTGGCGGGCGCGGGCACCGAGATCGTAGCCGCCGTCGCCGATGATCTCGAGCGCTTCGGCGTCGGCGACGCGCGCGTTGGCCGTCCAGATCCGGCCGTCGGCCGGATTGTAGACGCGCGGGTAGTCCGCGGGAGCCAGCCAGCCGGCCCATCCCTCTTCGCGGCTCCAGTCGGCCGGGACCATCGCGTCGAAGCCGTTCTTCGCCGGAATCCGGCCGGCGATCGTCCAGCCGATGTGGCCGTCGGTGTCGCCGACCACGAAATTCTGCGGCGGAATTCCCATCGTGGCCGCGATCCCGAGGGCCTCCTGCACGTCGCCGGCGGTTTCCAGGGTGAGGAGATTCAGGTTCAGCGCCTCGGGACTGTGCGCGGTCCAGCTGACGGCAATGTCACCGTCGGGATAGTCGAGCGAATCGTCGACCGGGCCCCAGACGGTCTCCCGGATCTCGTAGACGACGGGATCGCCGCCCTTGACCTCGATCGTCTCGCGCCGGACGTCGAACTCGCGGTCGCCTTGCGGCGTCCGGTAGGTGCCGGGCCGGGTGCCGGGACGCAACAACACCGCGTCCGCCCAGTCGCCGTAGCTGTTGGTGTAACCCCAGGCGATGTGCCGATTGCTGCCGGCGGTAATGAACGGCGTGCCGGGCAGGGACACGCCGGTGACGTCTCGCCGCTCCTCGCCGGTCACTACCAGCCGTGCCTGGTACCAGATGTTCGGCACGTCGTGCCCGAGGTGCATGTCGTTCGACATGAGCGCCCGCCCGGTCTCGGTCAATGCGCCGCCGACGACCCAGTTGTTGCTGCCGTTCAGGTAGACCTTGCCGGTTTCCCCCGCCGCGGGCGGCTCGTCCTCGACGTCGCGCACCGAGAAGACGCCGGCAGGCGGCACGGGCGGCGGCGTTCGCGCCTCGCCCATGATGGGTGCGTCCCACTGCGAGCCCTGCGGGTAGAGCCAGTCGAACACCTCTGCCGGAAGCGCCCGGTGGGCGTAACCGCGGCGCACGTCCTTGCTGGCACGGCCGTCATTGAGCTGCATGAACATCGCGTAGACGACGAGCACGGAGTCCTCGGCCTGCCACGGCTCGGGCTGCGTGCCCAGCACGATGTGCTCGAACGGGCGCGCACCGAGACTCGCGAGACCCGCGTTCACGCCGTCCGCGTAGCTGTCGAGAATCCCGACGTGCGCCGCGGGCGCCGCTGCAAGTACCGCGCGGGCCCGCTCCCTGAAACGGTGGAAGCGATAGCGCTTGTCGGTCTCCAGCGCGAGCGCGCCGAACAGCGCCGACAGCTCGCCGGCCGCCTGGCGCCGTATCAGGTCCATCTGGAAGAACCGGTCCTGCCCGTGTGCGAACCCGGTCGCGTAGGCGAGGTCCGCGCGCGTGTGCGCCGTGATCGTCGGGATGCCGGCGTCGTCGCGAAGGATGGTCGCGGTATGTACGAGCCCGGGCGCCTGCAGCTCGCCATCGAGCTGCGGCAGGCTCGCCCGCAGTGTCAGCCAGGCCGCGAGCGCGCCGGCAGCAACGAGCGCGACTACCGCGATACCGGCACGCAGGAACCAGCGCCGCATCTACCCGGTACCTTTCATCATGATGAACACGGTCTAGCCCGCCTCGGTCACCTGCACGATCGTCATCGCGTTCGTACCACCCGACACGCCTTCCACGTCACCCTTGGTGACGATGACGTAGTCGCCGGGCTTCGCCAGGTCGCGCTTCAGCAGCGTGTCGAAGACGTCGCGGTACGGGCCGCCTGCGGCGTGCTCGGCGTTGAACGGCACCGGGTACACACCGCGATAAATGGTCACGCGCCGGCTGGTGGTCGCATGCGGGGTCAATGCGTAGATCGGGATGTCGGAGCGGATGCGTGACATCCAGCGCGCCGTCGACCCCGACTCCGTCAACGCAATGATTGCCGTCACCTCGAGATGGTTCGCGGTGTACATGACCGCCATGGCGATCGCTTCGTCGACACGCTCGAAAAAATCGCCGATGCGATGCCGCGTCATGCCCTCGGGCAGCGGGTACTTCTCCGCCCCCTTGCAGACTTCGGCCATGGCGCGAATCGCCTTGACCGGGTAGCGGCCGACCGCCGTCTCACCCGACAGCATCACCGCATCCGTGCCGTCCATCACGGCGTTCGACACGTCCGAGACCTCCGCGCGCGTCGGAATCGGGTTCTGGATCATCGATTCCATCATCTGCGTCGCGGTGATCACGATCTTGCTGGCCTTGCGGGTCTTGCGAATGAGCTTCTTCTGCATGCCGGTGAGTTCGGCGTAGCCCATCTCGACGCCCAGGTCGCCGCGCGCGACCATGATGATATCGGCGGCCTCGATGATCGAATCGATGTCCTCGATCGCCTCGACGCGCTCTATCTTGGCGACGATCAGGCCTTTCCCGCCGGCCTCTTCGAAAAGGCGGCGCGCTTCGCGGACATCGTCGCCGTCGCGCACGAAGGAGACCGCCAGGAAGTCCATTTCGAGTTCGGCCGCGAGCTTGATGTTCTCGCGGTCGACGTCGGTAAGCGCGGGCGCCGAGAGGCCGCCGCCTTTCTTGTTGATACCCTTGTGGTTCGACAGGATGCCGCCGTTGATGACGGTCGTGTGCACGCGGGTACCCTCGATGCGGTCGACCGAGAGCGAGATCATGCCGTCGTTCAGCAGCAGGATGTCACCCGGCGCCACGTCCTCGTGCAGCGTTTCCAGGGCCACGCCGACGCCTTCCTCGGTGCCGTCCTCGAAGCCGAGGGCACTGTCGAGGAAAAACGGCGCGCCGTCCCGCAGCTCGACCGCGCGATCCCTGAAGCGCTGCACCCGGATCTTCGGGCCCTGCAGGTCGCCCAGCAGGCCGACGTCACGCCGGCGCTCGGCGGCAGCCTCACGGAGCTCTGCAGCGCGGCGGCGATGCTCCGCTGCCTCGCCATGCGAGAAGTTGATGCGTGCGACATCGAGGCCGGCATCGATCATTTTCACAAGGGTTTCAGCGTGGTCAGTCGCCGGTCCCAGCGTCGCCACGATCTTCGTCCGTCTTTGCATGGCGGCGATTATTGCACAACGGTGTGTCGGTAGTACTACGGATCCGCCGGCCGTTGGCTTCCTGTAACAATGTGCTGTTATCCTGCCGCGCTCATGACAACCCCGTGCAGACCATGATCAATCGACGCCGGTTCCTGCAATGCCTCGCCGCGGCGGCAGCCGGCCCGGCGGCCGCACGCGCCGCTGACAGCGGTGAAACGACCTTCGGTCCCTTGCGGCCCGACCCCGGCGAGCTGCTGGACCTGCCCGATGGATTCAGCTACCGGGTGGTGTCGAAAGCCGGCGCCGAGATGGACGACGGCTTCACGGTGCCTCCCGCTCACGACGGCATGGCGGCGTTCGCCGGCCCCGACGGCAGGATCGTGCTGGTCTGTAATCACGAGATGCCGCCGGCCTTCCCGAAATACAGCGCCTTCGGCACCGGCTTCGACGCGCTGCCGGAGCGCATCAAGGCGCGCGTCTACGATCACGGCGGCGGCAAAACGCCCGGCGCCGGCGGCACCACGACCACGGTCTACGACCCCCAGGCAGGACGCACGCTTCGCCAGCACCTGAGCCTCGCCGGCACGGAACTCAACTGTGCCGGAGGCCCGACGCCATGGGGCAGCTGGCTGTCCTGCGAGGAGTGTTTCGAGAGCCCCGGCAGCGGTTTTTCGCGCGGCCGCCTGATCGCCCGCGACCAGAAGCACGGCTACGTGTTCGAGGTTCCCGCCGCCGAGCCCGGGCTCGCCGAACCGCTGCCGATCCGGGCGATGGGCCGCTTCGAGCACGAGGCCTGTGCCGTCCACGAGCCGAGCGGCATCGTCTACATGACCGAGGATCGCCATCACAGCCTGTTCTACCGCTATATCCCGGATGTGCCGGGACGGCTGCGCGAGGGCGGCCGGCTGCAGGCGCTGGCCATCGACGGCCGGCCGGCATTGCAGCTGCACAACTGGGCCGACGCGGCCGCGATCGGAATCGGCGAGCCCCTGCCGACACGGTGGATCGATCTCGACGACGTGGACCCCGACGAAAACGACCTGCGGCTGCGCGGCGCGGCTGCCGGTGCCGCCACGTTCGCCCGCGGCGAAGGCCTGTGTGCCGCCGGCGATGCGTTCGCGTTCACCTGCACGATCGGTGGCCGGTTGCGCCTGGGCCAGGTGTTCCTTTACCAGCCGAGCCCGCTCGAAGGACAGGCCGGCGAACAGGAATGGCCCGGACGGCTGGCGCTGATCGCCGAGGCTGGCGAGGGATCACTGCTGCGCAATGCGGACAACCTGACGATGTCGCCCTGGGGTGACCTCATCGTCTGCGAGGACACGTCGGACCACTGCGGGCTCGTCGGCATCCGGCCCGACGGCACGCAATACCGTCTTGCCGACAACGCCTACTCGAAATCCGAACTCGCCGGCGTGTGTTTCGCGCCGGACGGCAAGACGCTGTTCGTGAACATCCAGTATCCGGGCATGACGGTGGCCATCACCGGGCCCTGGCCCGGTTAACCCGTGCCGCGACGCTCGAGCACCTCGACAGCCGGCAATTTCTTGCCCTCGACGAATTCGAGAAACGCGCCGCCGCCGGTCGAAATGTAGGATATCCGCTCCGCGACACCGTACTTGTCGATCGCGGCGAGCGTGTCGCCGCCGCCGGCGACCGAGAACGCGCTGCTGTCGGCGATGGCTTCTGCCAGCGCTTTGGTGCCGGCGCCGAAATTGTCGAACTCGAATACGCCGACCGGCCCGTTCCAGATCACGGTGCCCGCAGCGGCGATGATCTCGCTGAATCGCGCCGCGGTCTGCGGGCCGATGTCCAGGATCAACTCGTCGCCGGACACGGCGTCCACCGACCTGGTGGTTCCTTCCACGTTCGCGAATTCGCCGGCGACGACCACGTCCGTCGGCACCGGTATCTGCGCGCGCCCTTCCCCGCCGGCGGCCAGGCCGCGGGCCGTGTCCAGCATGTCGGCCTCGTACAGCGACTTGCCGACGTCGTGGCCGGCGGCGGCGATGAAAGTGTTGGCGATGCCGCCGCCCACGATCAGGACGTCCACGATGCCGGCCAGCGCATCGAGCACGTCGAGCTTGGTGGACACCTTGGAACCGCCCACGATCGCGACCAGCGGCCGTGCCGGGTTGTCGAGTGCCTTGCCGAGCGCTGCCAGTTCCGCCGCCAGCAGGGGCCCGGCGCACGCGACGGGCGCGTGCTCCGCCACGCCGTAGGTACTCGCCTGGGCCCGGTGCGCCGTGCCGAAGGCATCCATCACGAACACGTCGCAGAGCGCCGCCATCTTGCGCGCAAGCGTTTCGTCGCAGGCTTTTTCGCCCGCGAGGAAACGCACGTTCTCCAGCAGCACGACGCTGCCGGGCGCCGCGTCGACGCCGTCGATCCAGTCGCGGACGAGGGGCACGTCGAAGCCGAGCAGCTCCGACAGGCGCCCGGCCACGGGCTGCAGCGAGAACGCCTCGTCCGGCTGGCCTTCCGTCGGCCGTCCCAGGTGCGACATCAGCATGACCGCCGCACCCGCCTTGTGTGCCGCACGGATCGTCGGCAGCGCCGCGCGTATGCGCGCATCGCTCGTTACCTTGCCGTCCCGGACGGGCACGTTCAGGTCCTCGCGGATAAGGACGCGCTTGCCGGCGAGATCGAGGTCGGACATGCGTACGACGGTCATGGCGGCGCCTCTATTTCGCGTTGACGAGCGCGACCGTGGTGTCGAGCATCCGGTTCGAGAAGCCCCACTCGTTGTCGTACCAGGCAATGACCTTGACCATCGTGCCATCG
>DATIUU010000267.1:0-14207 GCA_035466635.1 Woeseiaceae bacterium | reverse complement strand
AGGGCTGCTGGGACTGGTGGGGATACACGGACGAGAACTACGACCTCCGCTCCGGGAAGCAGGTCGCGGGCGACGCCGCGCTCATCGGTGCGTACGCATCGGGTACACTGTTGCCGTAAGCGACTCCACGAGAATATTCGGGCACCGATGACCAAATTCCTCCGCACTCTCTGGAAACACATCGCCAGGAGTGCTCGTGACCTCACGCCCATCGTCCTGGTCATCGGCTTCTTCCAGTACTTCATCCTGCAGCAGCCCCTGGACAATTCTCTGCAGATCTTCGGCGGCGCGATCATGGTGCTGCTCGGACTGACCCTGTTCGTCTACGGTCTCGAGCTCGCCTTGTTTCCCATTGGTGAATCGCTGGCCTATGCACTGGCTCGCAAGGGCAGCGTATTCTGGCTGTTGACGTTCTCGTTCCTGCTCGGTTTCGGCACGACGGTGGCGGAGCCGGCGTTGACGGCGGTCGCCAACGAGGCGGCGCAGGTGGCTGCTGCCGCGGGTGCGATCGGTGATACGGACGCGGCGCGGTCGCGCTACGTCCTCGGCCTGCGGATTACGGTGGCGTTGTCCGTCGGCACCGCGCTGCTGGTCGGCGTGCTCAGGATCCTGCTGGGCTGGTCATTGCCGCTGCTGATCATTTCCGGGTAGGTAATGGTCATCGCGATGACCGCCGTCGCACCGCCGGAGATCGTCGGTATCGCCTACGACTCGGGCGGCGTCACGACCTCGACCGTGACCGTGCCGCTGGTTGCCGCGCTCGGCGTGGGCATCGCGTCGTCGCTGCGCGACCGCAACCCCATGACGGACGGCTTCGGCCTGATCGCGTTTGCCTCGCTGACACCCATGATATTCGTCATGGCCTACGGGAGTATCGTCACGTGGATCTGACCGGCGACGCGCTGAAGACCATTCTGTCCACGGCCTTCGACGTGCTGCCGATCGTGCTGTTCATCTTCCTGTTTCAGGTGTTCGTGATTCGGCAACCCGTTCGCGACGTGAAGCGCCTCGTCGTAGGCCTCGTATTCACGATACTCGGCCTCGGGCTGTTCCTCGTCGGGCTGGACCAGGCGCTCTTTCCCCTCGGGCGGCTCATGGCGGAGCAGCTGACGCACCCGGAATTCCTGATGCAGGGCGCGGCAACGCTCGACTTCCACTGGAGCAACTACGCCTGGGTTTACGTGTTCGCTTTCGCCATCGGCTTTGCCACCACGATCGCCGAACCGGCGCTGCTTGCGGTCGCGATGAAAGCCAACGAGACGTCGGGCGGCGCGATCCACGTCTGGGGCCTCAGGGTTGCGGTGGCTATCGGCGCAGCCGTCGGTGTGAGCCTCGGGTGCTTCCGTATCATCGCCGGCCTGCCACTGCAGGCGTTCATCCTGGTCGGCTACATCATCGTGGTCATCCAGACCATCTGGGCGCCGCGCCTCATCATCCCGCTCGCTTACGATTCCGGCGGGGTGACGACTTCGACGGTTACCGTGCCGCTGGTCGCCGCACTCGGCCTCGGCCTCGCGGAGACCGTGCCCGGCCGCAGTCCGCTGCTTGACGGGTTCGGCCTCGTTGCGTTCACATGCCTGTTTCCCATCATTTCCGTCCTTGCCTATGCGCAGCTGTCTGCGCTGCGCGAACAACGTGCACACCGCCGCAAATCGAGGCAGGACCGCGGCACAGAATCGACTTCCAAGGAGGCAAACTGATGCATTTCAAGTTAATCATCGTCTTCGTAGACGACTCGAAGACGAAGGCGATCATCGATGCCGCTCGCGATGCGGGTGCGACAGGGTGTACGGTGATCAATCATGCGCGCGGCGAGGGCTTCGAAGGCCACAAGAGTTTCTTCGGCTTGTCGCTCGCCAGCCAGACCGATGTCGTCATGTTGCTGGTCGAGCGGCACATGTCGCGCGAGATCCTGGAGAAAATCGGCACGGTCGGGGAGTTCGACGCCAAGCCGGGCACCGGCCTCGCCATGCAGATCGACGTCGAAGACGCGGTCGGAGTGATGCGCCAGGCGGAAGAACTGGTCGAAATAGTGGAGGAGCAGTTATGAGTCAGCCAATCTGGTTGCCGGTTCGTGAAATCATGCGCAAGGACGTCACGTTCATCCCCGGCCGCACGAGCGTGCTCGAAGCAATGCGCGTCATGAAACGTGTCGAGGCGACCGTGCTCATGGTGGAGAAGCGAGACGAGCAGGACGAATACGGCATGTTGTCGTTCGCGGACATCGCCAAGGAAGTCATTGCGAAGGACCGCGCGCCGGAGCGGGTCAATGCCTACGAGATCATGGCGAAGCCGGTCATCTCCGTGAGACCGGACATGAATACGCGCTACTGCGCCCGGCTGTTCGACACCTTCGGTATCAACCATGCGCCGGTAATCGAGAACGAGGAAGTGCTCGGTATCGTCAGTTACTACCTGATCGCCCTGCACGGACTGCCCGACCTGGAGTGACGGTGCTCAGCCCGGGGTCGGTTCCTCGCGAAGACCCTTCAGCAGCCCGACGCACATGAACAGCAGCACGACGGTAAACGGCAGGCCGACACAGATCGTCATGGCCTGCAGCGAAGCCAGGCCGCCGCCGAGCATGAGCGCCGCGGCGACCATTCCCGACAGCAGGCACCAGAACACGCGCTGGGCGACCGGCGCGTCCAGCTTGCCGCCGGCGGTGATGATGTCCATCACGAGCGAGCCGGAGTCCGCCGAGGTCACGAAGAAGATCGCGATCAGGAACACGCTGAGCGTCGATACGATGCCCGTGAACGGCAGTTGTTCCAGCATCCTGAACAGTGCGAGTTCCGGGATGGATTCGGCGACGCCCATGTAGCCCGTGGTAAAGAGCTGGTCGAGGGCCGTGCCGCCGAAGGTGGACATCCACAGGATGCCGATCAGTGTCGGAATGATGAGTACCCACGTAATGAACTCGCGCACGGTCCGGCCGTAACTGACGCGGGCGATGAACATGCCGACGAACGGTGACCAGGCGATCCACCATGCCCAGTAGAACGTCGTCCAGCCGTGGAAGAAAGCGTCGTCGTCGCGACCGATCCAGTTGCTGAGTTCCGGCAGGTAGGCGAGGTAGTCGACGACCGCGTTGGCCATGGTCGAAAAGATGACCAGCGTCGGCCCGGTAACAATCACGAACAGCATCAGCAGCGCGGCGAGCCCCATGTTGAGCTCGCTGAGCCGCTTCACACCCTTGTCGAGACCGGCGACCACGGAGGCGAGCGCGATGCTGATGATGATGAGGATGAGCACGATCTTGACGAACGTGCTCGCAGGCGTGTCGAACAGGTAGTGCAGGCCGCCCGCGATCTGCTCGGCGCCGAACGCGAGGGACACCGCGAGCCCGAACAGCGTCGAAAGCACGGCGACGATATCCACGAAATGCCCGAATGGACCCCACACGCGGGTGCCGAACAGCGGGAAGAACGCGGAACGCAGCGTCAACGGCATCTGGCGGTTGAAGCAGAAGAAGGCCAGCGACAGGCCGACGATGGCGTAGATGCCCCAGGCATGCAGACCCCAGTGATAGATGGCCGCGGACATGCCGGCTGCCCTCGCAGTCCCGATGTCGGCGGGGTCGATGCCGAGCGGTGGACTCAGCGTATGGGTGACGGGTTCCAGCACGCCGAAGAACATCAGCCCGATCCCGACGCCGGCCGCAAACAGCATCGCGAGCCATCCGGGGTAGCCGTAACGCGGCTTTGCATCCGGCCCCCCGAGCCGCACGCGCCCGAGTTTCGAAACGGCGATGCCGAGCCCGAACAGCACGAAGATGTTCGCCGCGATCATGAAAAACCAGTCGAACGCCGACGTTATCCACGTCCTGAGATCGACGAAGATTCCGGCCGCCTGCTCCTGGAACAGCATCACCATCACGACCAGCGCGACCGAGAGCATGGCCGAGACGAGGAACACCGGGTTGTGGATATCGAGGCCGAGGACCTCGATATTGTGTTCGCCGATCTCGTGGCCGATCTCTTCGGCGTTGTGTTCGCTCAGGAGATCATCTTCCAAGATCAGCTCCTCGCGTTGTCGCCGCGAGCCCGTGCGGGGGATGGGTAGCGCGTGAGCAAGTCCCCGAGCGCCAGTTCGAGTGGCTCGAGCCAGGGTTCGAAGTTGCGCCACTGCTCGAGGCCGCTCGTGTAGATCGGCTGCCGCACCTGCTCGGAACTCGGTGTGCGGACCGAACGCTGGGTCTCGTGGAAACTGACGCAGGCATCTTCGTAAGGCAGCCCGCAGTAATCCAGGATGCGACGTACCTGGCCCGCGGTGTCGGCAACGACGTCTTCGTAGTGTACGCGCAGGACCTTGCCCGGCAGCGCGTTGTCCCAGTGGTCCATCAGTTCGACGTAGTCGCGGTAGTACCGACCCGCGTCCGTGAGGTCGTAGGTGAACTCCTGGCCTTCCGCGAACAGCTGCTTGAAGCCGCTGAAGCAGCACGCCATCGGATGCCGCCGCGCATCGATGATCTTCGCCTGCGGCAACATGAGGTGTATCAGGCCGATGTGCCGGAAGTTGTTCGGCATCTTGTCGATGAAAAACGGCGCTTCCCTGCGATGGATACGGGTATCGTCGATGTAAGCCTTGCCGAATGCCGCGAGTTCCTCGTCGGCGATATCCTCGAGTATTGCCGGGTATGGCGGCAGCGAACCCTGCCTTGCCCTGCGGCGCAGTTGCTGCGACAGCGACAGGATGTTCGGCAGCTCCAGCGTGCCGTCGACCTGCGAGTGGGAGGAGAGGATCTGCTCCAGCAGCGTCGACCCGGCGCGCGGCAGGCCCACGATGAAGATCGGGTCGGGCGCGTCGCAGCCGGTGCCGGAGCGGCGTTCGAAGAATTCCTTCGTACAGACCGCCTGCTGCGCCTCGAGGTCCCGTGACATCTGCTCGGCGTTGTACGTCGCCTGGAATTTCCGGAGCCGGTTGCCCTGCTCGTAATACCTGAACGACGTGGCGAACTCGCCCTTGTCCTCGTAAGCCTTGCCGAGCGCGAAACCGAGGTGGACGCGGTCCATGTGCGACAGGTTGCGGTTCTGTTCCTGGGCATGCATCCGCTCGATCTCGGCGTCGCTGAAGGAATAGACTTTGAGATTGGCGAGCGAGTAATAGGCTTCGCCGTGATGCGGCGTGCTCTCGAGCGCCGACCGGTAGGCGGCGACGGCCTCGTCGTAGTCGCCGCAGGTCTTGTGGGCATGGCCCTTGGACGTCAGCGTGACGGGATCCGCGGGGATCTGCTCCAGTATCTCGTCGAAAGTCGACAAGGCCGTTTCGTAGTCGCCGGTCTGCATGCTCTCGATCGCAAGCAGCGACTTGAATTGCGGATTATCCGGCGCGGATTCCAGCAGCAACCGGGCCTGTTCCAGCGCGGCGCTGAACTTCTGCCGCTTGCGCAGGGCCTGCAGGTAGTCGATGCGGACGCGCGTGTTGTCCGGCTCCAGTTTCAGTGCACTTGCCAGCAGGAACTCGGCGTCGTCGAGCACGCCGAGGCGAATGCCGATGTCGGCCAGCAGCCGCATGCCTTCGACATGGTGCGGGACCTTCTGCAGGAACCGGCGGCAGACGTCCTCCGCCTGCAGCAGCTTGCGCTGGCCGACCAGGTCGAGGACGGCGAGCAGCGGCTGCGGCAGTACCTGCAGGCGCCTGAGCTGGGCGCCGACCTGCCGCGCCTGCTGCTCCAGCCCCTTGTGCCGCAGTATGTCGAGCTGCCCGCGCCAGCTGGCGATGAGCGCCGGGTTGAAGCGGCAGGCGCGCGCATACGCCAGCAGCGCGTCGTCGGGCCGGCCCATGTCGCGATAGGCATGGCCTTCCTCCTGGTGGGCGCGGCCGTGTTCCGGCCAGACCTCCTTCAGGCGTTCGATGAGTCCGAGCGCCGCCTCGAAGTCGCGCGAGTAGCGCCGGCAGACGGCGCTCATGTAGAGCGCGTCGGGATTGTCTGGCTCGGATTGCAGCACTTCGCCCAGGTCGGCCAGGGCGTCCTCGAATCGCTTTGCGACGATCTTTTCCTGGATCGGGCCGAGATCCGGGGCCGGACGTTCTGCTTCCACGCGTTGTTCCATCATGAGCAAAGGCGCCCCCGCAAAGGAGGCGCCGTATCGCATTGACTGAATGCCAGGGGCCTGATCAGAAATTCAGGGTTGCCCTGACACCGAGCGTCCGCGGCGGTGCGTACGTGACGCGCTGCCGGTCGAACACGAAGTTGCGGGCCACCTCGGCCCGCTCGTCCGAGAGGTTGTTGCCGAACAGCTCGAACGACCATTTCTCGTTGGCCACGCCCGCCGTCAGGCCCCACATCGTCCAGCTGTCGATCCTGTCGCGATTGATGATGACGACGTCGCTGAACGACTCGGAGGACCAGGACACCATCGGCATGATGTGCGCGGCCCACCCGGAGCGCAGATCCCACGCATAGCGTGCGCGCAGCGTGCCCTGGAATTCCGGCGCGAAGGCGAGCTCGTCGCCGGCCTGAACGTCGTTCGTCGGCGTGATGACATTGGTGATCTCGGTATCGAGGAACGAGAACGAACCCGACACCGTGAGCCGGTCCGAGAACGCGGGCAGCCAGCTGAAGTCACCCTCGAAGCCCGTGACCTCGGCGTCGGCGGCGTTGTCCGAGAAGAACAGGTTGGTGATGCTCGGATCGAAGATCGTCGTCTGCAGGCGCTCGATGTCGACGAAGAACAGCGCGGCATTCAGCCGGAAGGTGCTGTCGAAGAAGTCCGATTTCAGGCCCACCTCGATGTTGGTGACGTCGTCGGTGTCGAGTTCGAACGGTACCGTGAAGTTGTTCGGCCCCGCGGCACCACCCGGCCGGTTCAGGAGACCCGGCCGGAATCCCTCGGACCAGGTCAGGTAGTACATGCGGCCGGGGATCGGGCGCCAGTCAACGGTCGCCTTGAAAATCGTGCCATCGGCGACAGCCTTGTCCGGCGCACCCACGGTATTGTCCGGCGCGTACTGCGCCGAGATGTTGGTGCCGAAGGCTTGCGCGTCGTCGTCGACGCCCTTGTTGAAGAAGGACGAGTTCGCGCTGCCCTCGAAGTCGACTTCGATGTCGTACCAGCGCCCGCCGAGCGTCACGGACCACTTGTCGTTCAGGTCGTACGAGAACTCACCGAACACGCCCAGCTGCTCGTCGGTACGCAGCACGTCGTTGCGAAAGATGACGCCCTCGGGGAACGGGCCCGGATCCGAGAAGTAGCCCGGGAACGCGTTGTTGATGATGCCGGTGACCTCGACGTTGGTCAGCGGGTAATTGGGCGCGAAGCCGGCCTGCGTGCCGAAGCCCAGAGCATCGATCGAGCCGGGATAGGTGAAGTCGTTGCGCTCCTTCAGTTCCAGATCGCTGTAGAACACGCCTGCCGTCACGCGCCAGCGCCTGGCCTGGTCGGTCGTGATGCGGAATTCGTGCGTCTGCACTTGCGTCTCGGTGCGGCTGTCGACGAACAGGTCCGGCGGCTGGCAGGTGCCCGTCGGCACCGTCGCCGGGTAGGTCACGTAGCCGTCGCAGATGTAGTAGGGCAGGTACTGGCCGACGAACAGGTAGTCCGTGTAGTCGGTGACCTGGTCCGTCTCGCGATCGGTGAACGCGCCCGTGTAGATCGCCTCGAGTTCGCCGAACATTGCCGTTGCCGTCCAGCTCACGTTGTCGAAGCTGTCTTCGATGGTGTCGGGCGAGAACCGCTGGATCTGCAGGTCGCCGAGGTCCGGGTCGGCGAAGAACACGCCGTCGGACTCGATGTCCTGCGTGGCGTAGGCCAGGTCGAAGCGCCAGTCGTCGTTCATGTCCCAGCGCGCGGCGATGCGGCCGCCCGTGTACGTGGTCTCGTTGAAATCTTCCTCCACGAGGTCGCTGTTGTCGGCCTCGAGGAACGTGACACCGCTGAGGTCGGCGGTTGACTGGAAACCGGCGCGCTGCGCGCTCACCGGTACGCCGTTGTCGCGTACCGTGCCCTCGGGCCGGAAGCGCGCGCTCTCGCTGGCGTCAATGGTGCCGGCGACGTTGTCGATCCAGCCGCCTTTCTTGTCGTAGTACACGACGCCGCGCACGCCGAAGTTCATGCCGAGCGGGACGTTGAGCATGGCTTCCACGTTCGAGCTGCCTTCGCCTTCCGCGACGGCGCCCGCGCCGACGCTGACGCGCCCGAACGTGCCGCTGAGATCGGGCTTGTTGGTGATCAGGCGTACGTTGCCTGCCTGCGAGCTGGCGCCGAACAGGGTGCCCTGCGGGCCGGCGAGCACCTCGATGCGCGAGAGGTCTGCGGCGTAAACGTCGAGGTTGCGCCCGGGCTGGGCGAGCGGCTGGTCGTCGAGGTAGAACGCCACGTTGGGCGCAAGACCGGCGACGCCCGCGGTCGTGAGGTTCGGCGTCGTCGAGGCGATGCCGCGGATGTAGATCGTATTCTGGCCCGGACCGCTACCGCCGGCCGTGACGGACGGCAGCTGCAGCACGTAGTCCGAGAAATTGGTGATGCCGAGTTCTTCGATGTCGTCACCACCCAGTGCCGAGACCGCAATTGGCACGTCCTGCAGTGACCGCTCCACCCTCGTGGCGGTAACGGTGATTTCTTCCAGCGCGCGTTTCGGCTTGGCCTGCTGGGCCTGTGCCGGCAGGCCGATGAGAGCGGCGGCGACGGCTGCGGATACAGCCGTTCGTGTCGGTTGCGGACCGATTGGCATATTTTTCCCCTTTGTTGCGTTTCCTTTTGCGACGGCGACGAAGAATAGCACCCATCGGCCTGGAATATTGACTTTTTGCGACAAAAAAATGCTTAAAACCGACGTTTTTGCACCCTGCGTATGCCAATCTGCCGAATTTTGTTGCGGAATGGCAACATTTTGACCGGCCAGCCGCGGGCCGCGGTAACCGCAACGTGCAGGCCTGAAGGGCGGTTTTCAGTCCGGTTGGAGGCACCCGGCGAGCATGCGCGGGGCCGTGCGCAGGGGCACACCGAGGGGCTCGGCCTGCGCCATTGCCGGGTACCCCGGCCTGCGGCGTCAGCGGGCTGTACGGCATTGTGTTGCGCATATCCGGGATTCATACTCCGGGCGACGACCGTCGGATCTGGCCCGCATGAAAGAAGTGACCCCACTGCAGCTGCCGGCCCGTTTCGGCTTACTGCTGATCGAGGACTTCGCGCTCATCTCGGTTGCATCTGCGATCGAGCCGCTGCGGTTGGCGAACGGCCTGATGGGTGCGGAGTTTTACCGGTGGCGAACGATATCCGAGACGGGCGAAGCCGTGCGCGCAAGCGATGGCCTTCGCATCAATGCCGACCGCGGCATCGAAGATCCCGATGTCCTGGCGGATCTTGATGCGATTATCGTATGTGGCGGCAGGCGCATCGAAAAACAGGTGACCGACCCGGTCGTATTCTGGCTCAAGAGAGCGGCGGGCGCTGGTCTCCATCTCGGTTCGACATGCACGGGTAGTTACATTCTGGCGAGGGCCGGGCTGCTGGACGGCTATCGTTGCAGCATCCACTGGGAGAACATCGCGGCGCTTGCAGCGCTGTTTCCAAAGGTCCAGGTCCGGCGCAGCACGTACACCATCGACAGAGATCGCCTGACCAGTTCGGGCGGTACGACGCCCGTCGACATGATGCTGTACCTGGTACGGAGGCAATGCGGCCCGGAGATCACGGCCGCCGTCGCAGAGCAATTCATGCATGAACGGGTCCGCAGTGCGGATGACCCGCAGCGCGCACCGCTCCGGTACTTCAAGGGCAAGCAGTCGATGAAACTGGCATCAGTGGTCGAGCTCATGGAAGCAAACATCAAGGAACCGCTCAGCCAGTTGGAGCTGGCCGGCTCCGTCAATCTCTCGCGGCGGCAACTCCAGCGGCTTTTCCAGAAGTACCTGGCGTGCGCGCCGTCGCGCTACTACCTGCAGCTCCGACTGCAGCGCGCACGGGAGTTGTTGTTGCAGACCGACCTTGGTCTCGTGGAGATCGCGGCTCAGACGGGATTCGTATCCAGCTCGCATTTCAGCAAGAGTTACAAGGAACTTTACGATTATTCTCCCAGCCGGGAGCGTCGCGGAGGCGCGCAGGCAACGAACCCTTAGCCAACTTCTATCTGAACGGTCATCGATGCCATTTGTTAAGATAGGCGGGATAAATCCACTACAGGGAGGACGATCGGGTATTCGCAGATGTTTCTTACGGAAGATAAAGAACGTTCCGGATCCTCCGATACGCTCGGTGGACGGATAGTGAATGCGCGCGAAGCCCAGCAGCTCACGACTTCGCAACTCGCCAGACGCATGGGTATCGAAGCCGCAACCCTCAATGACTGGGAAACCGATCGCGCAGAGCCCCAGTCTAACCGCTTGCTGGCGCTCGCCGGCATTCTCGATGTAAGTCCGGCGTGGTTACTGACCGGCGCCGGTGAAGACCCCTTCGATTCGTTCAGCGAGGCGGAGATGATGCAAATACGCGACTCCGTCGATAGCCTGCGGGAGCAGGTGCTGACGATTGCTGACGAACTGGAGCAACTGCAGAGGCGCCTCGAGTTATTCGAAAGCCGGCAGTCCTGATCTTCAGGCGAAGATCGGGTTACCTATGCCAGCTTCGCCCCGTTCGGCACCTCACCGTCGATGCTGGCGAGGACCACCTTGCCGTCCTCGCGGTGGAAGCCCGTCACCAGGCACTCCGACATGAACGGACCGATCTGCTTGGGTGGAAAATTGACGACCGCGATGACCTGCTTGCCGACGAGTTCGTCCGCGCTGTAGAGGTCCGTGATCTGCGCGCTCGATTTCCTGTGCCCGATATCCGCGCCGAAATCGACGCGTAACTTGTAAGCGGGCACGCGGGCTTCCGGGAACGCCTCGGCGCTCACGATCGTCCCGGCGCGCAATTCGACGCGCGCGAAGTCCTGCCACTCGATCTGCTCCATTCAATGCTCCTCGTCGGCCTGGTTTTGAATTTCCTCCTCGTACACCTGGGAGGCCGTGTGTGCCGTCGCAAGTGCGTCTCCGAACGCCATGTGTGCTTCTTCGGGCGCGCTTTCGCGGCGCAGCATGCGGTAACCGACGAACGCGACCAGGGACAGGTGCACGATACCCGTGAACGCATACAGGCCCGCGGCATTGCTCCACGTCATGATCGAGGAGGCGATGAACGGTCCCGCGATCGCGCCGACGCCATACATCAGCAGCAGCCCGCTCGAAATCATGACGTAGTCATCCGTTTCCGCGAAGTCGTTGGCATGCGCCACGGCGATGGCGTACAGCGGGAACGCCACCGAGCCCCACAGCAGCCCGGCGATGCACGCGGTTACGAAATTCAGGTTGTCGAACGAGCCGACGAAGACGATGGCAATGCCGGCCCCGATGGCTGCCGAGGCGATGATGATCTTGCGGCGCCCGATCTTGTCGGAAAGGTAGCCCAGCGGCCACTGCAGCACCGCGCCGCCGACGACGCTCGCGGTCATGAACCAGGCCGGCAGCGACGGGTCGCCGGCGACGCTGACCGCGAATACCGGCGCGAGCGACCAGAACGCGCCGTTGGCCAGTCCCGTGGCGAGGCAGCCGACGGCTGCCGCCGGGGATATGCGATACAGCTTCCGCAGGTCGAGCTTGACCGACTGCGGGATCTCCGGCGAGGGGGACGTCGACAACGCGACCGGCAGCGCGCCGAGCGAGACGAGCACGGATGCGATCGCGAACAGCTGCAGCCCGAAGGGGTCGTACAGCAGGGTCATCATCTGTCCGGCGGCAAGTACCGTCAGGGAGATCATGGCGTAGATGGAGAAGATGGTGCCGCGATTCTCGTTGGTCGACGCCTCGTTCAGCCAGCTTTCGATGACCACGTAGAGCACCGCGAAGCAAAACCCCGAGATCATCCGCAAGAGGGCCCATCCGACCGGGCTCAGGAACAGGCCGTGCACCAGCGGCGCGGCGGAACCGAGCGCCGTCATCGCGAGGAACACGCGCACGTGGCCGACGCGGCGGACGAGCTCGCCGCCGCGCAGGCAGCCCAGCGTAAAGCCGAAAAAGTACGCGGCGCCCATGATGCCGATCGAGACCGTCGCGAACTCCTCGAGTGCCGCGCGCACGGGCAGCAGGGTGCCCTGCAGCCCCTGTCCGGTCAGCAGTATGGAGACGCCGAGCAGGAGGGCGGCAACGGGCGCGAGCGCATGTTTCATGGGGGCGCATTCTGTTCGTTCGGGCGCCGATTTGGAAGGAAAAGCCCGGTAAATGACCGGAAATGACCAGCCGCGGGCGCAATGGGACAAGAGCGAACGGCGTGTCATGCGGAGAATCGATGTCGTGGCCGATGCGGCTCATCGGCGCGGATGGAGACGACAATGAATGGCAATGGCAAGTCCGGAATTCAGCGGAGACGCACGGGATGGATCTGGGTGTGGGCCGCGTTCATCATCTTCTTTGCGCTCGAGGTCGCGCGGCTGTCATGAATAGCCGCAACGCGAACATCTGGGTCTGTGATGAAAACGGGCTCGACGTGGTGCCGCCGTTTCTCGTGGGCGAGGTGGCGGGCAGCCTGTCCATCGAGGAGGACCGCGAGGAGTTGCGGCGCTTTGCCGAGTCGATCCTCGACTGGCTGGCGCGTACCGGGCGCGAGGGCGGGTCGCGGATTCACCGGTTGCCGTAAGGGCCGGGCCCGTGCACCTCAGCCCTCGCGGCTGCGCATGATGGGCCTGGCGACGCCGACCGTGAGTTTCTCGCCCAGCACTTCGCGGCGGAAACGGAACAACTCGGCCGGCCGTCCCCGGCCCACGGTCGAGGTGCGCCCGACCGATTCGACGAGGTCCGCTGACGTGATCAGGCGGCGAAAATTCTGCTTGTGCAGCTTGGCACCCGACAGCGCCTCGACCACGCGCTGCAACTGCAGCAGCGTGAACTCGCCGGGCATCAGGTCGAACACCACGGGCCGGTACGCCAGTTTTCCGCGCAGCCGCCCGAGCGCGGTCGCGAGTATGCGGCGATGGTCGGACGCGAGCGGCTGCCCCATGTGGGCAAAGGCCGCGACGTCTTCGTCGCATGCCTGTTTCCTGACCGCGCACGCATCGCGCACGGCCTCGTAGACGAGGCCCGCTTCGTACAGGAGTTCATAGCGCTCGTGAGCCAGAACCGCGTCCATGTCCGACGCTTCCGCGCCGCCGAATGTCACGTTGACGCGCTCCTGCCGTTCGCGGCGCTTGTGCACTTTTTTCTCGTTCGCGATCCATGCCCGCAGGGCCGGCTCGACGTACTCGTCGAGTAGCGCAGGCCGGCCGCGGCGCCAGTCCTCCCAGGGCATGAAGCTGTACCAGTCGTGCCATGCCGCATCGTAGGACTCGACCGCGTCCTCGTGCGTCAGCGCAATATAGGCGACCGAGACGACGCGCGGGCCGCCGT
Organism: Woeseiaceae bacterium; assembly: GCA_035466635.1. Lineage (GTDB taxonomy): Bacteria > Pseudomonadota > Gammaproteobacteria > Steroidobacterales > Woeseiaceae > UBA1847. The sequence goes on along the minus strand of DATIUU010000267.1, from coordinate 847 downwards.
CGATCTCGACCGGGTCGCGAAAGCGGTTACCGAAGGTGTAGAGCTGCTCCACGTAGTAGAGGTCGAGGCCGGTCTGGGCTTCGACCCAGCGCCGCATGCTGCTCTCGAGGCTCGGGTGACTGGCGGGTTCGAACGGGCCGTTCGGCAGCGCGAGCGGCGTGTGGCCGGGGCGCTTCGACGGGCCCTGGTCGACGATCAACAGGCGCGGCGTCTCGTCCGTAACCGCGACGATGACGGCGATCAGGTTGATCACGGTTTCCGTAACGTTCTGTTTCAATGGGCTTTTTCGCACAGGCCCCCGGGGCAGCCGGGGCCCTTCTTGACACACTATATGCTCTGGGTGAGTATAACCCAATATGCTCACTTGGAGCATAAATAGTTCGACCCCATATACAGGACACAGGACCGCAGCGCGCGGGTGAATCATGCTAGCCAATCCTGACTACACGCCGGAAGTCGCCGCCGCGACCGCCCGCGCCTACGAGCACGTCAAAAACGTCATCCCGGCGTTCGAATGGCCCGTCCATGCGCCGTACGTCGCCGCGATCAACACGCTCAAGAAAGAGCGCAATGCCGTTGTGCTGGCACACAACTACATGACGCCGGAGATCTTCCATTGCGTCGCCGACATCACCGGCGACTCGCTGGCACTGGCGCGCCGCGCCGCGGAAACGGACGCCGACGTCATCGTGCTCGCCGGTGTGCATTTCATGGCGGAGACGGCCAAGTTGCTCAATCCCGGCAAGACCGTCCTCATTCCCGACCTGCGTGCGGGCTGCTCGCTTGCGGAGTCGATAACCGCGGCCGACATCCGCAAGCTGCGTGAGCAGCATCCGGGCGTGCCCGT
>DATIUU010000266.1:0-6402 GCA_035466635.1 Woeseiaceae bacterium | reverse complement strand
CTTCGGCGTCGCGGCCGGCAACATGGACTCGATGATCAACCGTTACACGGCGGACCGCAAAGTCCGCAACGACGACGCCTACACGCCCGGCGGCATCGGCGGCCGGCGGCCCGACCGCTGCTCGCTGGTCTACTCGCAGCGCTGCAAGGAAGCCTACGGCGACGTCCCGATCGTGCTCGGCGGCATCGAGGCCTCGCTGCGGCGCATCGCGCACTACGACTACTGGCAGGACAAGGTGCGGCGCTCGATCCTGGTCGATGCCCACGCGGACATCCTGCTGTACGGCAACGCCGAGCGGGCCGTGGTTGAAATCGCGCACCGGCTGGCGCGCGGCGAGCCCGTCAGCGAGATGACGGACATTCGCGGCACCGCGTTCCTGAGGAAGGACACGCCGGAGGGCTGGTGGGAGATCGACTCGACCCGCATCGACCGCCCCGGGCGCGTGGACGCGATCGTGAGCCCCTACGTCAATACCCAGGAGACCGCGGCCTGCGCCGACAAGCAGGCCGAGGGCGAGCCGGAGCCCGCGGCCGAAGCACAGGGCAACGTGCTGCGCTTCGTGCCCGATGCCAAGAAGAACCGTGCGCGCTCCGTGATCCGGCTGCCGTCCTACGAGAAGCTGCGTAACGACAAGGTGCTGTACGCGCACGCGAACCGCGTGCTGCACCTCGAGACCAACCCCGGCAACGCGCGGGCGCTGGTGCAGGCCCACGGCCGCCAGGAGCTGTGGCTGAATCCCCCGGCCGAGCCCCTGACGACGCCCGAAATGGACTATGTCTTCGGCCTGCCCTACGCGCGGGTGCCGCATCCCGCCTATGGCGATGCCCGGATCCCGGCCTACGAGATGATCCGCTTCTCGGTGAACATCATGCGCGGCTGCTTCGGCGGCTGCACGTTCTGCTCCATCACGGAACACGAAGGCCGGATCATCCAGAGCCGCTCCGAGGAATCGATCCTCGAGGAAGTCGCGAAGATCCGCGACACCGTGCCGGGCTTCACGGGCGTCATCTCGGATCTCGGCGGGCCGACGGCGAACATGTATCGCCTCGCCTGCAAGAGCAAGGAGATCGAGGCCGCCTGCCGCAGGCCGAGCTGCGTGTTCCCGGGTATCTGCAACAACCTGAACACGGATCACTCGTCGCTGACGCGGCTGTACCGCAAGACGCGCGCGCTGCCTGGCATCAAGAAGGTGCTGATCGCCTCAGGCCTGCGTTACGACCTCGCGGTCGAGGACCCGGAGTACGTGAAGGAACTCGTCACGCACCACGTCGGCGGCTACCTGAAGATCGCGCCGGAGCATACCGAGCGCGGGCCGCTCGACAAGATGATGAAGCCCGGCATCGGCAGCTACGACCGCTTCAGGGAACTGTTCGAGAAGTACAGCAAGGAAGCCGGCAAGGAGCAGTACCTGATCCCGTACTTCATCGCCGCGCACCCGGGTACGACCGATCTCGACATGGTCAACCTCGCGCTGTGGCTGAAGAAGTACAACTTCCGGGCGGACCAGGTGCAGGCCTTCTACCCGTCACCGATGGCGACCGCGACGGCCATGTACCACTCGTCGAAGAACCCCCTGCGCAAGGTGACCTACGACAGCGAGAAGGTCGAGATCGTGAAGAGCCGCGTCAAGCGCCGGCTGCACAAGGCGCTGCTGCGTTACCACGACCCGGACAACTGGCCGCTGATCCGCGAGGCGCTGAAGGAGATGCAGCTCGAGCAGCTGATCGGCTCGGGCCCCGACAAGCTCGTGCCCGCGGAGCAGCCGAAGGGCTACAAGGTGAAGGAGTCGGCGCGGCGCAAGAACACGAAGCAGGCGCACGAGAAGCGGGTTCGCCGAGGCAAGCTGCTGACGCAGCACACGGGGCTGCCGCCGCGGGAGACGTAGTTGGGTCCTTGGGCGACCCGGTTGTCACCGTGCATCCGGGCCTACGGTTCGTAGATCGCGTAGATTTTCTTCGTCGTTTCGATGACGTCCCATTGCCCTTCGAAACCAGCGGGAATCACGAAACTGTCGCCAGGGCCCACCTCGAACTCCTCGCCGCTGGCACTGCGCAGGATAGACCGGCCGCTCAGAATCCGACAGAACTCGTTCTCGGTGTAGTTGACCCGCCAGCAACCAGGGTCGCCCTCCCAGAGGCCGGAGAAGAACTTGCCGTCACTGCTGGTGTGGTAATTCCAGACTCGCTGTGTGGGCCGGCCGCGAACACACTTCTCTGCCGGTGTCTGGTATTCGTCGACGTCCACCGCCTGGCGATCGAAAAAGACGATGTCGGCCATATTCCATACTCCGGGCAACAAAGCGCCGAGTGTAAGTCGAGGCTCAACGATTGCGAAAGGTAGTCGAGCGGTTGTAAAGGTGGTGCCGGCACCAGGAGTCGAACCCGGGACCTACTGAGTACAAATCAGTTGCTCTACCAGCTGAGCTATGCCGGCGCTGTTCTGTCAATCACCCTCGCGAGGGTGCCGAATTATTGGCTTTTCGCCCCGCGGACTCAAGGGTACGGGTCACCTTATTGCCCCTGCGGGCAGGTGGCGGCTTCCCTGAGCTTCACCTTGTCTTCGCCGTACTGCTCGATGATCGCGCCGGCGCCGCGGCCCGGCGGCAGTGCGATATCGACGAAATAGACCGTGCCTTCGTTCATGCGCGGCGTGATCTCCGCATTGAAGCCTATGCCCTTCGCCTGCAGCTCGATTTTCTCCGCACCGTTGATGTCGCCGAAGAGTCCCAGCGATATCTTGATCCCCTCGTCGTCGGTCTCGACGAGATAGGCATCGCCGAGCCCGCCGTCGCGCAGCTTGCGGAGCATCTCGTTCCCGGCCGCGCGGCTCTCGACGTTGCGAATCTGCACCCAGTGCCCGACGAAAATCTGGCCGACGGTCGAGCGCACCTCGGCACGCATGCCTTCGCCCGCATAGCGGGTCTGGGCGGTGTCCGCGTCGGTGCTGGCCCGGAACGGGCCCACCGTCACGCAGGAACGACCCACCACGGCCTCGAGATCGGACGGCTCGCCGGAGCCGAGCACGGCACCGACACTCGCAACGGCCTCCTCGGACCGGTCCGCCGTGACATCGAGCGGCGGGCCGAGATCGGACTCTTCGACGATCGCGACGCCCGGCTGCGCCGGCTTCTCGCCGAACCACCCCCACAGGAAGTAGAGGATGTTCGCGAGCAGCAGCAGTAACAGCAGGTTTCTCATCGCTCGTCTAAGGTGTCTTGAAGCATTCGGGCCAGACCCTGGAGGACAAGGTGCGGGCGATGCAGTGGTTCGGTGCCAAGCGCCGTTAGCATGCGTGACGCATCGCCGCCGGTCAAGACCACCACCGGATCGTAAGCATTTGATCGCAAAGTCGTAATCGCCCTGTCCACGGCACCGGTGACGGCGTTCCAGGCACCGTGCTGGACGGCCTTGCTGGTGGTGTCGCCGAACATGTCGAGCCCCGTGGCGGCGGGCAGGCGGCCGGCCACGGCGGGGATGTCGCTGGTGCTCGCATTGAGCGCCTGGAACATCAGCCGCACTCCCGGGAAGATCTGGCCGCCGAGGTGCCGGCCTTCGTCGTCGATCGCGTCGATGGTCACCGCGGTGCCCGCGTCGACGACCACGCACGCCGATTCCAGTTCCGCCCAGGCGCCGATCATCGCCACCCAGCGGTCGACGCCGAGGCGCCGCGGGTAGCGGTAGCCGCTCCGTACACCACAGGCCTGCCGCTCCGACTTTGCGAAGTGCACGTCGCGACCGCAGTGCATGCCCACCACCCCGGACAGCCGGGTTGCAAACGTCGCGCCCGCGACGTTACTCACCCGCACGGCATCGACGCTGCGCGGCAGCCGCGACGTGAGAACCCCGAGCCCCTCGTCGCGGATCCTGCTCATCGCGATATGACCCGTCCGGTGAATCTGGCCGTCCTCGAGCACCCCCCACTTCAACCGCGTATTGCCCACGTCCAGCAGCAGCGCTTTCACGATACCGCACCCGCGATTCCGTCCACCCGGATCGACCCGGAAATCACGCGCGTCGTGGTCATCGCCCGCTGCACGAGCAACGCGCCGTCCGAGTCGATGCCGGATGCCGTGCCCCTGATCGCGCCGCCCGGCTGCTCCACGGTCACGGCGCGCCCTTGAAGCCAGTCGTAGCGGCGCCAGGTATCGGCGAATGCCGCGAACCCCTGCTGCTCGAATGTCAGCAGCGCTTCGACGATGTGGTCGATCATCGCGGCGTACAGCGGTTCGCGCGCCACGCGGCGACCGAGGATGCTCTCGAGGTCCACCGGCGACTGCGCCCAGCCGGAATCGACGCCCGCGCGGATATCCGGCGGCAGCTCGAGATTGATGCCGATGCCGATGACGACCGCGGCGCCGGCCCCGGAACGGTAATGCGACTCCGCGAGCATGCCGCCGAGCTTGCCGTCACCGGCGACGATGTCGTTGGGCCATTTCAGCTTGACGCCGCCGGCACCTGCGTCACGGAGTGCATGCACGGCCGCCACGCCGACGGCGAGCGTCAGCGCCGCCATGTTGCCGGGGCGCGCGCGGAACGCGTGCGCGATCGACAGGCACAGGCTCGCGCCGGGCGCGGACAACCAGCGCTTGCCGCCGCGCCCCCGGCCCGCCGTCTGGTGGTCGGCAACCGCGGCCCGGCACATGCCGGTCGCCGGCGCGGGTTGTGCCATCAGCCAGGCGTTGGTCGAATCGATCTCGGGGAAGACGTCGATCTGCGCCATCCTCGCGATGCTTGCCGGCTTCAGTGCGTCGCGAATGGCCGCCGCGTCAATGCGGCTCATTGTCGGCGGACCGTTTCTTGCGACGGAACAGCATCATCTTCTCGTTGCGGTTTTCCACGCCGTCACGCATGCGCTGGATGTTCGCGCGGTGCCAGAAGATGATGAACATCGCCATCACGGCGGAATAGACGAACAGACCCTGGTCCCCGGGCAAGCGTGTAACCGCGAGCCACACCGGGACGGACACCGCCGCCGTCATCGTCGCGAGCCCGACGTAGCCCGACAACACGACGACGAACGCCCAGACGAGCAGCATCGGCGGGATGACGGCCGGGTTCAGCGCGACGAAGGTGCCGACGTACGTCGCCGCCCCCTTGCCGCCGCGAAAATTGTGATAGAACGGCCACACGTGGCCGAGCACGGCCGCCGCCCCGCAGCAGAGCGCGAGCCAGGTGCGCGATACCTCGGGATCGATGCCGACGAACGGAATGTCGAGCAACGGGATGACCCCCGCGCCGACGATCCCCTTGCCGACGTCGATGATCACGACGCCCAGCGCGAATCCCGCCCCCTGGGTGCGCAGCGCATTCGTGCCGCCCGCGTTGCCGCTGCCCATCGTGCGAATGTCGACGCCGCCGCGGATCCGGCCCATGACCATGGCGCCCATGACGGAACCGAGGAAATAGCTCAAGAGGAACTTGACGCCGAGTTCGAGCATCACGCGAGACCTTTGCCAGTGGCGACCGGCGCATTGTAGCATCGGGTACCCTGCACGACGGTCACTCGATGTCGAGCCTAACCCCCGCGCTGTTCCTGAACCCCGTTGCCGGACGCGGCCGCGCAAAACGCCGCCTGCCCCGCATCCTCGCACTGCTGGAAGAGACCGGCATCCACGTCGTCGTCCACCAGAGCGTTGCCGTTGGCGACCTGGAAGCCCAGGTCCGGGAAGCCGTATCGGCCGGCGCGACGCAACTGATCGTGGCCGGCGGCGACGGCAGCATCCACGAGGCGGTGAACGGCATCATGTCGGCCGGCGGCGGGGCCGCGCTCGGCATCGTGCCGGTGGGTACCGGCAACGACTTCGCAAAAGCGGCCGGGATACCGCTCGACTGGGAGGCGGCCACGACGCTACTCGCCCGGCGCATCGCGGATGGCGCGCCGCCACGCAGTATCGACCTCGGCCGCATGAACGAGCGCTGGTTCGCCAACGGCGCCGGCATCGGGCTGGACGCCAGGGTGACGAAGATCGCACGCTCCTATCGCTGGCCGATCGGCGACCTCGTCTACCTGGTCGCGATCTTCCATACGATGCTGGAAGGCATCGCGACGCCGCAGCTCCTGATCGAGGCCGGCGAATTCCGCTGGGACGGGCCGCTCACGCTCGCCAATGTCAGCAACGGCCCATGGGTCGGCGGCATGTTCCACATCGCACCCATGGCGAAGAACGACGATGGCACGCTGGAACTGCTGGTCGCGGCACCGGTCACGCGACGCCGCATCCTGCAGCTGCTGCCGAAGCTCGTGCGCGGCACGCACATGGCGGAACCGGAGATCGTGCACGCGAGCGTGCAGCGGGTCAGGGTAGCGGCGTCGGCCGCGGTGCCGTCGCTTCTCGACGGCGAGGTGCAGCCTATGCAGTCTGAGTTCGAGATCGAGGTGCTGCCGGGCGCACTGCGCCTTCTG